>JAURJO010000538.1 GCA_030832235.1 Verrucomicrobiota bacterium | reverse complement strand
TGGGCGAGGGGCGAGAGGCGAGAGGTGAAGAGGGGGAGGGGGAGTTAAGAGCTCCTGAATTCCCAGGGGTGGCCTCGAGGCTGGTGGGAGGCGCGCTGAGCGTGGTGGTGGACGGGAGGAGGGATGGGGCGGGGGTGGGGCGGCGGTTGAGGAAGGCGATCAGGACGGCGAGGCTCCAGATGCGGGACCATTCGCGGCTGTCGTTGGATAGCAGGTACGCGCGCCAATTTGCCTCGACGGAGGCGACGTTGAAAAAGCCGGAGCGGGCGACGTTGGCGGTGGCGAATGTGTCCTCGAGGAAGGGGCGCAGTTCGCGCCGCATCCAGAGGTCCATGGGGAGTGAGAAACCCCATTTGCGGCGGTTTTTCAGGGTCGGCGGCAGAAGGTCGCCCAGCGCATCACGAAGCGCGGATTTCGGATCCCGCAAGTCACCCTTGAACGAGGCCGGTTGGTGCCAGAGCCATTCGATCAACGGTCGATCCACGAGCGGCACGCGCAACTCCAGTGAGTGGTGCATGCTCATGACGTCGCTGTCCCGCAGCAGGACGTCGGCCATGTAGGTGCGGAGCTCCCAAGCACTTACCACCTCGTACACGGCGCCCGGATCGAGGTCGGCAGCGAGTTCGGCGTACGCGGGGTGGAGGGCGTATTTACCCTCGGTGAGCACGGACGCGCCGCGCGAAAGAACCGACTCCAGTCCACTCGTCGAGAGCACACGCCTTTGCAGCGCGCCGGTCTGAACCGAGTTCGAGGCGTGCTCTAACACGTCGGCGAGTTTGCGGCGCCGGATATCGCCGCGGCGCAGGCGGCGCACCACCGAGCGCCGCACGCCCGCGGGCACGGCGCGCCAGGCGGGTAAGATGCGGGTGAAGCGCGGCGTGGTGCGGAATGACGGATAGCCGCCGAAAAGTTCATCCCCGCCCAGTCCGGAAAGCGCGACAGTGACGCCGCCTTCTCGAGCGGCGCGACTGGCGTAAAAGGTGTTCACGCCATCGCCGGTGGGTTGGTCGAGCGCCGACAGGTAGGAGTTGAGGCCCGAGGCCAGGTCGGTTCCGGAAAGCGTGAGCGTACGGTGCTCGGTGCCAAGGAAGCGCGCGGTTTCCGAGGCGGGTTTGCCCTCGGAGAAACCGCTTTCGCCAAAATCGACCGTAAATGTTTTCAGCCGCCCGCCCAAGGAGCGGTTCATCAGCGTGACCACGGAGGCGGAATCGAGTCCGCCGGAGAGAAAGGCGCCGACGGGTACATCGGCCAGGGAGTGAGCGCGAACGCTGTCCTCGAGCCGCGACCGTAGCTCGCCCAAGAACTCTTCGCGCGTTCGGCAAACTCTCTCGGGCGGCGCAATGGTCGAGAACCGCCATTCCGCTGCTATTTCCAGCCGGCCTCCCCGGTAACGTGCCGCCTCGCCGGGGCGGAGAGAGCGGATGTCGCGGTAGATCGTACGCGGCGCGGGCACAGCCATCCACGCGAGGTAGTCCGCCACGCCCGACGCATCGATCACGTTGGAGCCAGCGCCCGAGGCATTAAGCGCTCGGATTTCCGAGGCAAAAACCAGTCCGCCTCCCGGAAGTTCGCGGAGGTACAGCGGCTTCACGCCGAACGCATCCCGCGCCAGGAAAAGGCAGCGTGACTCCCGGTCCCAAATCGCAAAAGCGAACATGCCGCGAAGCTTAGGCACACAGGCTTCGCCCCAGCGGGCGAACGCGGCGAGAAGCACTTCCGTGTCGCACTCGGTGCGAAAATCCCAACTGCCGGCGAGTTGGCGGCGGAGGTCGCGGAAATTGTAGATCGCTCCGTTGAAAACGAGCGTCAGGCGGCCATCGGGCGACTGCATCGGCTGGCGGCCGTTGGCGGGATCGAAAATCGCCAACCGGCGCATGCCCAAGGTCGCGTCTCCCTCAGTCGCGATACCCTCGTCATCGGGTCCGCGGTGTACCATGGCGTTGCACATCCGGCCGACGGCTTCGCCACGTACCTCGGGGGGGAGGAACGGGGCGATCAGGCCGGCGATGCCGCACATGGTTTCGGAGGGAGAGGGAAAAGGAGAGGGAGAGGGAAAGTGAGAGTGACGGAGGCGGCGCGGTCAGGGCGTGGGAGCGAGGGAGGGGGGAGTGAGTGAAAGGGACTGAGGCACCGTACCGAAAAGGCTGGTTTGAGGGCCGCCGGGGATGGCTTCGCCCCGTCACTTCCGGTTTGGACAGTGACTGGTACGGCCTTGGTCGACTTCGAAAGAGATGACGGTGAACTAGGGTGTAAACCCTAGAATACCGCGGGTTAAGCGATTTATCAGCCGAGGAGAAACTGACGAATTTCCTCAGGCGCCAATTGAGGTGCTAACGGATTGCGCGACGGCTTCGCCGCAGAGCGCTGAAACGACTTCCAAGCCGAAATCGATGGCGGTTCCCGCACCGCGGGAGGTGATGATTCGTCCGTCCCTGACCACTCTCTGGTCTGAAATTAGCCCCGGTAGTTCCGAGGCTACGGACGGGTGGGCGGTGAAGCGGATGCCAGGAATCAGACCGGCGTCCTTCAAAACCGTTGGGGCGGCGCAGATGGCGGCGATCCAGTGACCGTCCCTGCCCTGCCGGCGCACCCGTTCGATTAGTTGCTGGTTTGCCCGCAGGTGCTTCACCCCGGGGCCGCCGGGGAGCAGGAGGCAATCGAAGTTGCGTTCCAGGGCCGCGGACAGGGTGGTGTCTGCAAATAGACGAATTCCGTTTCGCCCCGTGACGTTTAGCTGTTCGCTCAGGGAGGCGATCACGACCTCGGCGCCCGCGCGGCGGAGGAGGTCGATGGGAGCGACAGCTTCGAGCTCCTCGAAACCTTCGGGGAGCGGAATGAGCACGGAGGGCATAGTCCCGAGCTTTGGTAGTGGTCGCAGCATGGGCAAAATCCATTTCGGCCATGATCGAGCTTGTCCGCAGCCCTTCACTCTCGTCCGACGGTTTCCCCGATCGAAGTTTCAGTTGCGCCCCGCCTCGGACTTTCCGTTTGCCCCGGCATTCTCCGGGCGCCACGGTCCCTCTTTGGTTCCATGAGCGACATCGTTTCCGACAATTCCCACGACCAACATGCCGTGCGCCGGCAGAAGCTCGCCGATTTGCGCGCGGCCGGGGTCGACCCGTTCCGCGCCAACGCCAATCCGACGCATTTCTCGGCGGACGCGATCAAGGCGTACGTGCCGGGGCAGGAAAACGTGGTGGCGGTCGCTGTCGCGGGGCGGCTCGTGACGATCCGCGACATGGGTAAGAGCCAGTTCGTCAAGATTCTCGACCAGCAGGGGCAGATCCAACTGTACGTGAAGAAGGACGTCGTGGGCGATGACGCCTACGCGGCGTTCAAGAAGCTTGATCTCGGCGACATCATCGGGGCGAGCGGCACGCTGTTTGTGACCAAGACCGGTGAGGTGACGGTGCGGGTTGATTCCTACGTGCTCGTTTCGAAGGCCCTGCGTCCGTTGCCGGAAAAGTGGCACGGCCTGAGCGATCCCGAGCAGGTGTACCGTCAGCGGTACCTCGATGTGATCGTGAACGCCGAGTCTCGCGCGCGCCTGCTGCTGCGTCCGCGGGTCATCTCGCACATCCGCCGTTTCCTCGAGGCGCGCCATTTCATCGAGGTCGAGACCCCGGTGCTGGAAGCCACGGCGGGCGGTGCGGCGGCGCGGCCGTTCAAGACCCACCACAACGCGCTCGGCGCCGATTTTTACCTGCGCATCGCGACGGAGCTCCGGCTCAAGCGCATGCTGGTCGGCGGCTTCGATCGCGTCTTCGAGATCGGGCGGATCTTCCGCAACGAGGGTGTTTCGCGGAAGCACAACCCCGAGTTCACGATGATGGAGGTCTACCAGGCCTACTCCGATTACCGCGGCATGATGGACCTGATCCGCGACCTGCTCACATCGCTGGTGCGCGATGTGGTGCGTCCGGCCGATGGTTCGTTGAAGCTCAAGCACGCGGTGAGCGGGCACGATATCGACTTCGGCGCACCCTGGCGCGAAGTGAAGTACAAGGATCTCATTCGCGAGGCGACGGGCGACGCCGATTGGTTCGCGCGCAGCAAGGCGGAAAAGATCGCTGGGGCGGAGCGGCTCGGGCTCGGCATCAACACGGCTTGGGAGGAGTTCGAGATCACCAACGAGATCTTCTCCAAGAAGATTGAGCCGAACCTCATCCAGCCGACGTTCGTCACGCACCTGCCCAAGGAGCTCTGCCCGCTGGCCAAAATCACCCGCGACGATCCGACGACGATCGACGTGTTCGAGCTCATCATCGGCGGTATGGAGGTGGCGCCGGCTTATTCGGAGCAGAACGATCCCGATGTGCAGCGGCAGATGTTCGAGGCGCAGGCGGGCGAAGAGCGTCAAAATATCGATCAGGACTTCCTGCTCGCGCTCGAGCACGGCATGCCTCCTGCCGGCGGCATGGGACTCGGAATCGACCGCCTTTGCATCCTGCTCACCGGAGCGGAAAGCATCCGCGACGTGATCTTGTTCCCGCAGCTGCGGAACGCGGCTCCGGCCTGAGCATCGACCTATACCGTCGGGCGGCTCGTCTGGCGGTGGGAACCAAGTCGCCGTTTGCCACGGCGGGTAAAAGCTGCCCCGGTATTTTCCCATGCCCTGGTTCCTGTACCTCGCGCTGAAGCAGTTGTTCCCGACGGGACGGCGCTTTCCGTTCTTCACCGCGATCTCGGTGACGGGCGTGGCGCTTGGCGTGGCGGTGCTCGTGATCGTGACGAGCGTGATGGGCGGCTTCGGTTACGAGATCCGGCGCATGATCGTGCAGACGGAGGGGGAAGTGCAGGTGAAGGCCAATGGCCTCATCGAGGATCCCGCGGCAGTGCTTGGCATGGTGCGCGCCTCATCGGTGACAGCCGGCGCGACCCCCTTCGTGGAAGGTCCGGTCGGCGCGGTGTGCAACGGCCGGCCCGCTTACCCGGAAATGCGCGGCATTGATGTTAGCACGGTGGCGTCGGTCGCCAATCTCGCGCGCTTCGTCCGTGCCGGGCGGTTGGAGGATCTCGACGATGATTCGGTGATCCTCAGTTGGGAACTCGCGCAACGGCTGGGCGCGGGAATCGGGGCCGAGATCGAAGTCTACTCGCCGCTGCTCTTCGAGCGCCTGAAAGCCGATGAGGTGGTGTTGCCGCGGCGGCTACGCGTGGCGGGG
>JAURJO010000537.1 GCA_030832235.1 Verrucomicrobiota bacterium | reverse complement strand
TCGACGACATGGCCGACGCGATCCTCGCGGAGGTGCGCGCCGGGTCGCGGAAGGGGCGTCCGGTGCGGCTGATTCTCCCGGTGGGTCCGGTGGCGCATTACCGTCGCGTGGTGGAGGTCTCCAACCGCGAGGGGCTCAGCTGGCGGCAGGTGCACCTGTTCGCGATGGACGAGTTTCTCGATTGGGAAGGACGACCGGTGCCGGAGGACCATCCGCTGAGCTTCGCCGGGTTTCTGCGCCGGGAATTGATCGGCCGCCTCGACCGACGGCTGCGTCCCGCGGCGGACCGTTTGGTGGTTCCGCACCCGTTCCGGATCGACGAGGCGAGCGAGCGGATCCGGGCGGTGGGCGGGATCGACTGCTGCTTCGGCGGCATCGGCTACCACGGGCACATCGCTTTTAACGAGCCGCCGCTTTCCCGCTGGGGTCGGGTCTCGGTCGCGGAGCTGCGGGAGTCGCGCACGCGGGTGCTGCCGCTGGGTGACGACTCCATTCTGGTGCAGAGCATCGGTTCGGCCGGCGGTTGCTCGGCGGCGATCCCGCCGATGGCGGTGACGCTCGGAATGCGCGACATCCTCGCGGCGCGCCGCATCCGGTTGTACTGCGCTGGCGGCGAGCGCCACCGCACGATCTTTCGTGTGACGGTCGCCGGCCGCGTCGGTATCGATTACCCAAGCACGCTGGTGCAGGGGCATCGCGACGCCGGGGTCGTGATCGACGCCGCCTCGGCCGAGCCGGTGCGGCCGGGGCTGCGTTAGCCGGTCACTCGTCCTGCAGGCGCACGGGGCGTCCCGGGCGCGCGGCGGTCACGGTGCCGTCGCGGATGACCGGCACGCCGTTGACGATCACGTCGGTGAAGCCCTTCGCGTAATGGTGCGGGTCGTCGAATTTGGACGGGTCTTCCACCTTGGCGGGGTCGAACACCACGACGTCGGCGACGAACCCAGGCTTCAGTTCACCGCGGTTGCGGAGACGGAAAGTCTGCGCGGGCAACGAGGTCATCTTGCGCACGCCTTCCTCGATGCCGAGAAGGCCGAGCTCGCGCACGTAACGGCCGAGCAGACGGGCGTTGTTGCCGTAGCCGCGGGGATGGGGGACCGCGTCGCCGAATCGCCGCGGGCCGGCATCGGAAGCGATCATCGTCTCCGGCAGCACGAGGAACTTCTGCAGGTCGTCCTCGCTCATGCCGTGAAAAATCCCCTGGGCGCCGCCGTTGGCGGTGATCTCCAGGATCGTCTCGATCTGCGCGTCGAGGGAGATGTCGCCGCGGGTGATCCTCGCCGCCTCGCGGATCGACTTGCCGTTGAGCGCGGGGTTGCGGCGGTAGCTGGCGATCACCGCGTAGCCGTAGTCGCCGCGTTTTCCCGCCGCGACCGTCCGCTTCATCTCGTCGACGATGGCGGCCTTTTTCGCCGGGTCGGCGAGCCGCGCCCGGAACTCCTCAGTCTTGCCCTCGCGGGCCTCGGTGGGGACGAGCGTCGAAATGCTGGTCGAGGACGCGGTGTAGAGGTATTGGTCGTGGCGGATATCGAGCCCCTCGCGCCGCGCGGCGGCGAGGCGCGCCACGACTTCGTCGGTGCGGCCCCAGGCCGAAGGCCCGGACAGCTTGATGTGCGAGACCTGGGCGCGGATCTTCGCCTCGCGGGCGATGCGCACCAATTCGTCGAGCGCGTCGAAGATTTTCACGGTCTCCGCGCGCATGTGGCTCGCGTAGATGCCGCCGTGCGCGGAGGCGACCTTGGCCAGCTCGATCAGCTCCTCGGTTTTCGTGTAGGTGCCCGGCAGGTAAATCAGGCCCGTGCTCATCCCGACCGCGCCGTCCTGCATCGCCTTCGCCACCAACTCCCGCATGCGATCCACCTCGGCCGGCGTCGCCGGGCGCATGAAGCTGCCGCCCATCACTTGCCCGCGCACGCTGCCCTGACCGACGAGCGTCGCGACATTCGGCCCCACGCCGGTGCGGCGGATCGCGTCGAAGAACTCCGCCACGTCGACGCGCGAGGTGCCGCAGTTTCCGGTCACGATCGTGGTGACGCCCATGCGCAGGAAGTTCTCCGCGAGCGGCAGGTCCGTGATGTCCTCGGAGTGCGTGTGCACGTCGATGAAGCCGGGGGCGGCGACGCGCCCGGCCGCGTCGATTTCCACGCGGCCCCGGCCGGTCACGCGCCCGACGGCCGCGAGGCGGTCGCCGCGGATCGCGAGGTCGCCGGTCGCGGCGGGCGCGCCGGTGCCGTCAACGAGGCGGGCGTTGCGGATGACGAGATCGAACTCCTGCGCGCCCAGCGGGCCCGCGAGGAGGATCAGCAGCAGGGCGGTGGCTTTGCTCATGGCGGGGCGGGATGGGTTCACTTGCCGCGGCGGCCCGCGAGCAGCTCGGCGGCGAGGGTGTCGGCGCCGTAGACCTTCCGCAGCGCCGCGATGATCGCGCGGCAGTCGACGCTGATCGCGCGCGCCTGGGTGTCCTCATAGGCGAAGTCGCCGACCAGGCTCTGGATGTTGCCGTCGAAGATGATGCCCACGAACTCGCCGGCGCGGTTGACCACGGGGCTGCCGCTGTTGCCGCCGATGATGTCGGGCGTGTGGACGAAGTTGAACGGCGTCGCGGGATCGAGGGCGGCCTTCCGCTCGAGCCAGCGGGCAGGGAGGTCAAACGGCTCGCGGTTGCGGTGCTCTGCGTTGCGCGCGTAGAGGCCGGCGATCGTGGTATAGGCGGGGACCGTACGGCCGCCTTCCTGGTAACCGCGCACGGGGCCGTAGCTGAGGCGAAGGGTGAAGGTGGCGTCGGGCGCGCGGCCCGGCCCCTCGAGCGCGAAACGCGCCTTCTCGATGACGGCATGCGCCTGCTGCTTGGTCTCATCGGCGGCCTCCCACTGCTTCCGCAGTTCGCGCGCCTCGGCGTCGACCAGTCGGGCGAGCTCGATGAGCGGATCGTCTGCGGCCTTTACCGCGGCCGCGCCTCCGGCGTGGAGGCGTTTGCGGAAGGCGACTTCACGCACCTGGGTGCCGTTGATCAGGGCGGCCGCGCGGTTCGCGGGCGATTGGCCGGCGAGGACCTTCTGCACGAGGGGATCGTTGAAGCCAGTGAGCTCCGCGAAGATGGTGAGCGCCTCGGTGAGCATCACCGTCTCGAGATCGGTGTGGATCGGTTTCTCCGAGAAGAGCTGGAGCTCGAACGACTCGCGGCGGGCGTCGCCGAATTCCTTGAGGCGTTCGCCGTTCGGCTTGGGCAGCTCGTCTCCCGCGCGCAGGAGATTGCGGGCGAGGCCGAAGGAGTCACTCGCGAAGGCGTGCCCGCCCTCGAGCTGCCGATAACGGGTGTAGAGCCGGCGTTGCGTGGCCACCGCCTCCGCGATCCGCCCGTAGGCAGCCTCGACGTCACGGCCCTCGGGCCGGCCGGCCATCTGGCGGCGGAAAGCCTCTTCGGCGGCCGCCTTCGGACCCATGATCGCCGGCGAGAAGAGCCCCGCCTGACGGCCGTCGTAGACCTTGCGCGAGTTCTGAATACTGAAGAGGTCGTCCTTCGCGCGGCGGGCGTTCTCCTCCGAGCGCGCGCCCCAGGAAAGGAGCAGCACCTCAAGGCGCTTCAGCCGCGGGACGACGTACGGGTATTGCACGTCGCGGAGGAAGCCGAGCTCCGCCAGCGTGAACTGCCGGTTCGTGCTGCCGGGGTGTCCCGACACAAACGTGAGGTCCCCTTCATTGGTGCCGGCCGCCGACCATTTCAGGTAATTCGTGATGCGCGCCGGTTTGCCGTCCTCGTACGCGCGGTACACCGCCGCATCGAGGTTGAAGCGGGGAAACTCGAAGTTATCCGGGTCGCCGCCGAAGAAAGCCGCTTGCTGTTCCGGCGCCCACACGAGGCGCACGTCGGTGTACTTCTTGAAACGGTAGAGGTGGTACGCCCCGCCCTGGTAAAGGGTCACGACGTCGCTGCGCAGGCCGGTCTTCGCGAGGGATTCCTTCTCGATCTCCGCGATCACCTTGCGGCGCGCCGCCGCCGCCTCGCCCCCGGCGAGCCCCGCCGGCACGCCGGCGTTCACGCGCGTCGTCACGTCCTCGATCGACTGTAGCACGTTCAGCTCGAGGTCCACCGCCTTGCGCTCCTCGGCGGGTGTCCGCGCGAGAAAGCCGTCGCGCAGGTAGTTGTTCCGCTCGTCACTCAGCTTCTGGATGCCGTCCGAGGCGACGTGGTGGTTCGTGATCACCAGCCCGTCGGCCGAAACGAACGACCCCGAGCC
>JAURJO010000536.1 GCA_030832235.1 Verrucomicrobiota bacterium | reverse complement strand
GAGCTTCGGCGTGGCCTTCCAGTCGGCGGTGAGCAGGAGGGCGTCCTTGATGATGAACTTCGGACCGTCGCCGAAGGTGATCTGGCGGACGACCATGGGCCGGCTGTCGGCACCCGTCGCTCCGACGGGCGCGCGGCTGTAGTTCACCGTCTCGGAGAGCTGCTCGGTGAAGGAGTTGGCGTGGCTGGCGCTGAGCAGGATGCCGAACTTCTGGTCGGCGAACGACTCGGCGTAGGCGAGCTGCCAGTTGGGGAGCCACTTGTACGACATCAGGTTCTCGCGTCCGTCCTGGATGCCGGGGGTCTTGCGCAGCGTGAACTCCTCGCCGTTGAAGTTGAGCGAGTAGTTGTAGTTGAAGACGCGTCCCTTGCGGTCGAACGCGCGTTTCGACTTCATGTTGACCGTGCCGGCCGGCGAGTCGGCGTCGTTCTCGGGACTGGCGGTGCGGTTGATCTCGATCGAGTCCACCGAGGTGATGGAGAAGCCCTCGAAACTGGTGGCGCGGGAAGCGGAGCCGCCACCGCGGTTGGCGTCGGCGCTCGCGGTGCGCATGCCGTCGAAGGCGACGCCCACGTACTGGCCGTCCATGCCGCCGAGACGGGGACCGCGCGGCTCGGACTCGACATAGTCGAGGTCGACGCCGGGCAGGTACTTCAGGAACTCGCCGACGTTGCCGTCGGTGACCTCACCGAAGATGTCCGAGGACACCGAGGTGATGATGTTCATGTCGCGGCGCTGGGCCATGATCGCCTTGGAGTTGCCCTCGCGCGCGGAGGAGACGTTGAAGGCCTCCATCTTGAGGACCCCGTCCTTGGACGTGCCGGCCGGAGCGGCGGAAGTGCTGGTGAGGTTGATCTCGCGGGCGGCCACCTGGCCGGCGGTGACCGTGAAGGAGTCTTTCACCGTGTTGTAGCCGGCGAAGTTCACGGTGATGGCGGCCGGGCCGGCCGGAACGCCGAGCAACGTGAACGAGCCGTCGTTGGCCGAATAGACCACCTGGCCGGAGCCATCGAGACGCACCTCGGCGTCGCGCACGTACTCGCCGGTGGCGGGGTTGAAGACGCGGCCCTGGACGGTGCCGGTGCCTTGAGCCCAAGCGGGCAGACAGCCGATAATCCAGCCAAGGAGCAGCAGGCTGAGTTTGGCCCAGCTAAGGGCGGTTTACGGGGGTTTGGTGTTCATGCGAAAGGCTTTTCCCGAAAGCCGTCGGCCCGCCGACGACCCAGGGTCCGGGGAAACGGCCCCCTGGAAAGGGGGCACGGGGTTTCCAATCGAACTACCAAGGTCCGGACGCCACTCGCAAGAAATTGTTACCCAACCGAAACGCTACTGAGCCCGGACGCGGGTGTCTCGGCCAGCGCCTGGCCACGAACCGCACCCGCTCATTGCGGCCTTATCCGAGGCGTCAGCCTCGGCTACAGCCAAAGCCCACACCAAGGATGCGATTTCCGTCCCTGGCCTCTACCCCTCGCCTCTCGCCTTTTAGAACATTCCCTTCAGCCCGAAGACCCAATTGGCGCCGTATTCCTGCAGTTGGCGCAGAGCGCGCTGCTGGCCCTCCACGACGCCCGGAGGAGTGTGGTACCAAAGGACCGGTTTTCCGGTGAAATTGCGGATCTGGGTGTAGAGGGTGAGGCGCGGGTTGATGCGCCAGTTGAGTGAGACGTCGAATTGGGTGATCTCGCCCTGGTACTGGCCATACGTGGTGCTGTCGGGCGTATCGGGGCGCCAGACCATGCCGATCGAGCCGCTGAAGCGGCGGTAGGCGTAGCCGAGGCGAGAAGAGACGCGGTGGGGCGCGAGGTTGGCCCGGCGGCGGTCGGCGTAGGCGCGCGAATAGGCGACGTTGAGGTTCAGGCCGCGGAGGTACTCGCTCGGGAGGAACCCAAGGGTCTGGTTGTACGCCAGGTCCATCGACCGAAAGGTCTGCTCATCGGAACTGTTGACCGTGGTGCGGAAGGTGTAGGGAGCGAAGTCGGGGTCATCGACGCCGAATTGCTCTGCCGTGAAGTCGAAGGTCTGGCGGAAGTTGGTGGCCTTCACCTGCGTGAGGTCGAGGGTAAGCTGGCCCGGCGAGCGTCCGCGGAAATAGTACGCGAGACGCGACTGGAACTTTTTATGGTACTCGGGCAGGAGCGCGGCGTTGGGGGCGGAGACGCGGAAGTTGACCTCGTCGATGCCCCAGACGCCGGTGATGCTGTCGATCGGCGGCCGGGAGATCGACTTGTTGTAGCCGATCTGGAACTCGAGATCCGGCAGGAAGTAGTACTTGAACATCACCGACGGGAAGTAGTTCTGGTACACCGAGGACCGCGTGACGCGCGGGTTGTGGGTGTACTGGTAGATCATGCCGGGCAACGTGAGGGCGCGCCCGCCGTTGGTGCCGGGCGCGTTGACCGCGTAGCCGGCGGCCAGCACCTGCGCGCGCGTGAGCGGGTCGAACTCGCGCACATCGTTCCGCGTCTCCTCGAGCCGCACGCCGCCGAGCAGCGTGAGCTTTGGCGAGATCCGCACCGTCGCCTGCGCGTAGCCGGAGGTGACCGTCTGCTTGAAGTCGCGCGGGTTGGCGAAGAACGCGGTGTAGTAGTTCTCCGGCGTGCCCATGTGTTTGAAATACTCGGGCTTGCTGCGGAAAAGCTGCGCGATGCTTTGCCGGTTCGCGCGCTGCGGCATGCCCTGCACGCCGTTCACGTTGAAGACCGTGAGGCCGTTGGTCGTGCCCATGTCGAACGGATGCGGCGAGATGAAGTCGCTCCCGAGGTTCGCCCAATTGCCCCACGCGGTGTTGATGTTGGCGCCGTTGGTGGCGTTGACCGCCACCGTGTTGCCGCCCGGTCCGGTGTAGGACCAGATGTCCCAGTCGCTCACGATGTTGTTGTTGCGGGCTTCCTCGGCGATTTTGCCACCGAACTTCAGCGAGGTCGGGAAGCGCTCCATGAACGGCACTGCCCAGCGGGCGTTGAGCGACGCGCTCTGGATCTCCGTGACCCAAGTGCGGTTGTCGTTGTTCACCCGCGTGCCGCCGGAACGGTTGTTGGTGTCGACGAAGTTAGCCCGGTCGAACCAGTCGGGACCCGAGGTCTGACGGATGCTCCACTCCCACGATTCCTGATGGGGACGGGTGGCGGTGAAGCCGGCCAGGGCGCTGCCGCCCTCGCTGTTGGTGAAGCCGCGCTCCAGCGACTCGTAGTTGTTCACGGAGCGCGAATACCCGAGCGCGCCGTCGACCACCCAACGGCTGGACTTGTACTCGAAGCGCGGGGAGAAGGTCCGCGTGTAGGTCAGCTTGGCCGAGGTGCCGCCGCCGTTGTTCAGCTGTGCGGCATTCGCGGTGCCCTCGCGACGCGCGATGATGGTGTTCATCCCGTCGCCGCCGACCGAATTACGGCCGTTGTTGACGTTCGCGTTGTCGTTGGCCGCCACGAAGGTGAAGTTCCGGTTCCAGAACTCACCCTCGGTGTAGGTGTAGATGCCGGTCATCGAGACGACGAGGCTCGGGGTCACCTTCCAGTCGGCCGTCAGCGTCACCGCGTCCTTCAGGATCGTCTTGTTGCCGTCCTTGAAGTCGATCTGGCGGATGACCATCGGCCGCGGATCGGTCGCGTTGGGGGAGCGGTTGTAGCCGTTGTTGACGATGTACT
>JAURJO010000535.1 GCA_030832235.1 Verrucomicrobiota bacterium | reverse complement strand
TGCTCTACCATTGAGCTATCGACCCGCTTTGAGGGGATGAAAGATTTTTCGGGCCTCCGGGTTGGCAAGAACTTTCGCCCCGGAAGCCGGCGCAATTGACCGGAACCTCGCCGCGGATAAACCGTTCGATTCGCAAAATTGTGGGAACCTTCGCCGACTACACGAATCAGAGCGAGGCGGAGCGTATGACCGCCAAAGCCCAAGAGGTCGCCCTGGATCGCGTGCTCGTGGACCGTTTCAAGAACGGCGATGAGTCCGCGTTCAATGAGATGGTCGCCCGGCACCGCGACCGCATCTACGGCATGGTCCACCAACTCCTGCGTAACCACCAGGACGCGGAGGAAGTCACGCAAGATGCCTTCATCCGCGCCCACCGGGGACTGGCCAACTTTCGCGGCGACGCCGCGTTTTCGACGTGGCTCTACCAGATCGCGACCAACCTTGCACGCAACCGGTACTGGTACTGGTGGCGGCGGAAGCGTGACCGGTCCGTCTCCCTCGACGCTCCCGTGGGCGAGGACAACGACATGACCCTGGCGGATGTCATCCCCGCCGAAGTCGATTCACCGGACGAGGTCACGGTGAACGAGGAGTTTGTGAACCGTATCTCAAAGGGGATGGACAAGCTTTCCGCGGGCCATCGCGAGATCCTCGTGCTGCGCAATGTGAAGAACCTTTCCTACGAGGAGATCAGCGCCATCCTGCGAATTTCGGTCGGGACCGTGAAGAGCCGCATCGCCCGTGCGCGCGAAAGCCTCCGGTCCAAGCTGGGGGAAGATTTCAAATGAACGACAGCGAGTTTATCGAACTCCTCAACCTGTACCTCGACCACGAGATCACGCCGGCCGACGCGGCGCGTCTCGAGACGGAGGTCCGGGGCAATCCGGAGCGGCGACGCACCTACTTGGAATACTGCCGCATGCAGAAGGCGTGCGCCATTCTCGCCGCCGACTTCGCCGCCGACCGGCCGGTTCCCCGGCGTGAGCCGGTTGCGACGGGCCTGGGCTGGGCCGCCGCCGGGTTTGCCTCGTTCGGCGTCGTGGCCGCGGGTCTCGCGATCGCCTTCACTCTCTGGCAGCGCCCCCCGGTCACCTCATCCGAAGAGCCGGCTGTCGCGCAGTCCGCGCCGCGGACCGACGGTGCTGCTTTCGAAGGCGCAGCCGCGCGCCGTGGTTTAGTAGCGGCGTCGGCCGAGGCTACTCCGGCCCGGTTGACTCTCACGGGGGAGCCGTTGGGGCTTTCAGGCGGATTGCGGATGCGCTCCCAGGACAACGGGACCGGCTCCACGCGTTCAGGCGACCAACTGGAATGGCTCCGGAACTTCCAAGTGGCCGGCGTGTCCGCGCCGGAGCAGGCCGGGACGCTCCACTTCAACCATTCAACCGTCCCTGTGCGCGCGGAGGCGCGTCAGCTCGGCTTGAAGGCGCAGGCGGACGCGGCCGAGATGACCGCGTTCCGTTTCTCCAAGTGACGGCGTTCAGCCGTTCAGCGCGCGGCGGATGAGCGCTGAGGTATCCGCATCCGCTCCCAGCGCGACGGCAGCCCGTCGTACCGCCGTGTCGGCGTCGGAGGATTTGTAGCCCAACGCCATCAGAGCGGCGACGGCGTCGCGATGCGGCGTGGAGGCCGCGCCGGCTTCGGCCGCGGCACCCGGCGTAGCCGTAGTGTTGGCCCCACCGCCGACTTTGGTCCGAAGTTCAACCACCAGACGCTCGGCGGTCTTCTTGCCGATTCCCGGGCAACGCGCGAGGGCGTTGATGTCGCCGGCGCGGATCGCCGCCTCGAGCGACGGCAGGGCAAGCCGGCTCATGATACTGAGGGCCATTTTCGGTCCCACGCCGGTTACGTTTTCAATCAACAACCGGAAGAAATCCCGCTCCTCGGGGGAAGTGAAACCATAGAGCGTCTGGGCATCCTCGCGATAAATCACCAGCGTGTGCAGCTTCAGGGTCGCACCGGGGCGGGGCAGTCGCTCGGCGCTCGTGGCCGGCATGTGCACTTCGTAACCGAAGCCTCCGACCTCGATTACCGCACCAAGCGGGGAGGAGGAGGCGAGAGTGCCTTGAATCGAGGTGATCACTTACTTGAGCGCGAGGACGTCCTGCATGTCGTAGACGCCCGGCGGTCGACCGACGACCCACTGCGCGGCCCGGACAGCGCCCCGGGCGAAGATCGAGCGGTCGCTCGCCTTATGGGTGAGTTCGACCCGCTCGCCGAGCGCGGCGAACATCACCGTGTGGTCGCCGACGACATCGCCGCCGCGCAATGCATGCACGCCGACCTCGGTAGGTTTGCGCTCGCCAGTCAGGCCCTCGCGACCGTGGCGCAACGCCGATGCCGAGAGTTTCCTTTCCTCAAGGATGATCTCCAGCAGGCGCGCGGCCGTGCCACTCGGGGCGTCCTTCTTGAACCGGTGGTGCATCTCGATGACCTCGGTGTCGTAGTCGGAGCCGAGAACGGCCGCGGCGCGGCGCGTGAGGGCGAAAAGCAGGTTGACGCCGACGGAAAAATTACCCGCCCACACGCACGGGACACCGGCGGCTAGCGCGAGCAGCCGTTTCCGCTCCGCCGTCTCGTGGCCGGTGGTGCCGATCACGACGGGCCTACGAAGCTCCAGCGCATGCCGGAGGATCTCGGGTGTCGCGGCCGGCGAACTGAAGTCGATCACGGCGTCGGCCTTGGCCATGCCCGCGCGCAGGTCGTCGCCGACATCGGTCTCGGCGGCGATGGCGAGCCCGGCCTCTTTCACCGCGGCGGCGACGGCCTGGCCCATGCGACCGCGGCAGCCGTTGATATGGATGGAGAGCGGCATTTTCAATCGAGCGCGGCGAGCACGGCTTCGAGGCGCGCCCGGTTGGTGGTGCTCATCTCGCAAAGCGGTGCGCGCACGCCGGCGTCGGAGATGATGCCCGCGCGAGCGAGCGCCACCTTGATCGGCACGGGATTGGGCTCGATGAAAAGCGCACGGAACGCCGGATACATTCGGCGGTGGATCCGGGCGGCGGCGGTGAAGTCGTTGGCGCGGGCTAGATCGACGAGTTTTCTCACCTCCCGCACGAAAAGATTCGAGGCGACGCTGATCACGCCCTCCGCGCCGACGGACATGAAGGGCAGGGTGAGCGAGTCATCACCGCTCAGCACGGTGATATCGCGACCCATCGCCTGCTTGAGTTGGTCGACACGGTCAACGCTACCGCCGGCCTCCTTGATCGTGGAGACATGCGAGAATTTCGCGCGCAGGCGCTGGACGACCTCGACGCTGATCT
>JAURJO010000534.1 GCA_030832235.1 Verrucomicrobiota bacterium | reverse complement strand
CACCGGGGCGGCAGTCGACCAGCTTACGCGCATCGCACAGGACGACGACAGCGGGGGCAACGCGACCAGCGCGGTCGCCTTCAACGCGGTCGCCGGCACGGCCTACGCCATCGCCGTCGACGGTTACCGCGGCGCCGCCGGTGCCGTAAACCTTTCCGTTTCCCTCTCGCCCGAGCATCCCGGGGCCGCGCCCGCGAACGACGCGTTCGCCAACGCCGCGCCTATCGCCGGTCCCGGATGGGCGCTGCTCGCCACCAACGCGGGCGCCACGCGCGAGACCGGCGAGCCCGAACACGCCGGCGCCGCGGGCGGCGGGTCCGTCTGGTGGCGCTGGACGGCCCCGACCGCGGGCACCGTCACGATCGCCACCGACGGCAGCTCCTTCGACACGCTTTTGGCCGTCTACACCGGGACCAAGGTCGAGGCGCTGACGCTTGTCGCGGCCGACGACGACAGCGGAGAGGGCCCGCGCAGTCTCGTCACCTTCTCGGCCGTGGCCGGCACCGAATACCGCATCGTGGTGGATGGGAAGGGGGGCGCCACGGGTCTCATCGCGTTGCGCCTCTCCCTCGTCGCGCCGAAGCCCGCCCCGGCCAACGATGCGTTCGCCGCGCGTATCGCGATCACGGGGACGCCCGACTCCACGGGTGGAATCCGGGTCGCCGGCTCCAATGTTGGCGCCACCGAGGAGGCGGGCGAACCCGACCATGCGGGAAATCCGGGCGGACGCTCGGTCTGGTGGTCCTGGACCGCACCGGGCGCGGGCATCGCGACAGTTTCCACCGCGGGCAGCTCGTTCAACACCGTGCTCGCCGTCTACACGGGCACCTCGCTCGCCGCGCTTTCCCCGGTCGCCTCCAACGACCAGGATCCGGCGGGCGGCAACACCAGCCGCGTATCCTTCGCTACGGCTGCCGGCGTGACCTACCAGATCGCGGTCGACGGCGCCCGCGTCGGGCTCGCGGCGGAGTCTGGCGTCATCGCTCTCCGTGTAGCGCACGCGCCCGGAGCGATCGTTCCCTCGAACGACGCCTTTTCCGCGGCGGCAACTCTCTCCGGCTCCAAGTCCGGCTGGACCGGCTTCAACGTCGGCGCCACCGCGGAGGCCGGGGAACCCGACCACGCCGGTCGGCCCGCCGCGCGCTCCATTTGGTGGACCTGGACAGCGCCTAGCGCCGGCTTGGTCACCCTGATGACCGCCGGCAGCGGCATCGACACCGTGCTCTCCGTTTACACCGGGACCTCGGTTTCCTCGCTGACCAAGGTGGTCGCCAACGATGACGACGGCACCCAGCGCACGAGTCGTGTGGTGTTCAAGGCAGCGGCGGGTGGTACCTATCGCATCGCGGTGGACGGCGCGGGAGGAGCTTCGGGGCAAATCTCCCTTTCGCTCGACTTGAACGCGGCCGAGGCCGGCCCGGCGAATGACGCGTTCGCGGCTGCCGCCCCGGTTCCATGGCCCCTTCCGGTGATTGCCATCGCGCCACCCCCTCCGCTGACGGTCTCGGTGAGAGGATCTAATGTCGGCGCCACCCGCGAGGTGGGTGAGCCGGTCCACGCGGGGCGCGAGGGTGGCGCCTCGGTGTGGTGGAAGTTCACGGCTCCGCAGGGCGGTGTGCTGGAGATCGACTCGGCCGGGACCGGTTTTGAGGCGCTGCTCGCGCTCTATCGCGGTGACGCGATCGATCGTCTCACGCCGCTCGGCGCGGACTCCGGTGCACCCGGCCGGCCGTTCGCCGCCGTGCGCGCGTTTGTCACCGCGGGGGCGACCTATTTCATCGCGGTGGATGGCGCCGCGGGCGCGCAGGGTCAGCTGTCCCTCAACCTCAAGCTCGAGGCGGCGCGCGAGCTCTACGCCACGCACTTCGATCTCTTCCCGGCCGGCGTCGACAAACTCGTCGGCTTCGACGGCTGGGCCGGGGTCGTCGACCCGGGTTCCTCCGGCATCAGCGAGTCGACCACCGGAGCCAAGGTTGCTTGGATCGGCCGCTCGGCCGCCGCCACCCGCGACGTGGTCACGGTCCGCCGGCCGATCAATTACGACCCTCTCGGCTCCGGTACCCCGGTCATCGTGTTTTCGGCGGATATCGCGCTTAGCCCCTCGACCAACGGTCGCAAGGATGCCTTTGAGTTCGCGGTGCGGAATTCCGCCGGCGAGACGCTGGGCGCCGTGAGGCTCGACCTGGCGGACCTCTCGGTGAGCCGCGACGATCGCGGTCCTGCGCTCGTCAAGGCTGCGGCGGCTCTCGCGACCGGCGAGACGCGCCGGCTCGCTGCGACGATCGACTTCGGTCGCAACCGTTGGAGCGTCACCCTGGGTGGGGACACGCTTTGGACCGACCAGCCGCTCACCGCGCGGACGGGTGTCGCCCTCAACCTCGGCGATGTGGCGGTGTCGTGGCGCATTGCCGCTCCCGGATCACCAGGCGACAACTTCCTGAATTTCGACAATTACCGGGTCGCCGTCGCGGAGCCTCTGGTGCTCCTCCTGCAGCCGCGCGACCAGTCGATTGCCGCCGGGCAGCCGGCGGTGTTCACCGTCGCCGCTGCCGGCGCACCTCCGCCGCAATTCCAATGGCAGCGGCGCACGGCCGCGGAGAGCGCGTTCTCCGACGTGGCCGACGGAGTCGACTATGCGGGTTCGCGTTCGTCCGCGCTCACGGTGAAAAACGCCTCCGTGGCGATGAGCGGACACCAGTTCCGGTGCGTGATCAGCAACGGTCAGGCGGCTCCCGTCGCCAGCTCTGCGGCGATCCTCACGGTGGGGAAAGGTACCCAGACTCTCGCCTTCATCGATCCGCCGCGGGACCGGCCCTTCAGCCCGCAGCCGATCGAGCTCCGCGCCGTTTCCACCAGCGGCCAGCCCGCGGTGTTCGCGGTCGTGAGTGGACCGGCCCGCGTGGAGGGTAACCAGCTCACGCTCACGGGCGTGGGCACTGTGAAGATCAGCGCCTCGGTTCCGGCCACCGACTCCCTTTCCGCCGTAGCCGCGGTCGAGCATTCGTTCACGGTCTTCAAGGCGATCCCGGTCATCACGTGGAACCCGCCCGTCCAGGTCGCGGCCGGCACCGTTCTTTCCTCGGCTCAGCTCAACGCCGCCGCTGTACCCGGCGGTGGATCCTTCATCTATCAACCTGCGGCCGGAACCGCCCTGAGCACGCCGGGTCCGGTGCAACTCGCGTTGAAATACACCCCGGCCGCCGGCGACGCCGCCAATTACGAGGCGATCTCCGTCACGCGCGTTGTGCTCGTGGGTGGAACCGCGGGTGCCCCGCTGATCGTTCGCCAGCCTGTCTCCCAGAAGGTGCCGGCCGGCGCGCCGGTTTCCCTCGAGGTGATGGCCGCGGGTGAGAACCTTTCATTCCAATGGTTTAAGGACGACGTGGCCGTGAACGGCGCGACGAAGCCTTTCCTCGTGATCGCGGCGTTCGCCGCATCCGACGTCGGAACCTATCGTGTCGAGGTGAGCGGCGGCGGGGTAAAAGTCGTTTCCCAGCCGGCGACCCTTAGCCTCGCCGGCGCGGAAATTTCCGCCAACCACGTCGTTGCCGGACCGGTCACGCCGGCGTCGGTAACCGTCACGATCCGCAACACCCTTAACTACCCGGGCACGTCGTCGGGTCTGGGTTGGTCGGTGCTCATCCCGCGCGGGTGGTCCCTCGCCGCGGTTTCGGGCCAAGTAGGTGACGTGGCTCCGGCGATCGGCTCCACCGACGTGCTCGAATGGGCTTGGACCACGGTGCCTGCCGGGCCGGTTTCTTTCACCTACACCCTCAACATCCCAGCCGGGGAGTCCGGGGCGCGCTCTGTCTCCGCCTTTGCCGTTCTGCGCGGGACAGGGGAGGGCGGCGCCCTCACTAAGGTGCTGGCGCGTCCCGATCCGCTACCGGTGATTCGCGGACGTCGGCACGACGTCGACCTCAATGGAGACGGCCGTGTCAGCCTCATCGAGCTCACACGGCTGATCGAGCTCTACAATACCCGCCACGGCACGGCCCGCACGGGCGCCTATGCCGTCGCCACCGCTGAGAGCGAGGATGGATTCAACCCCGAGCCCCTGCGAGCCGCGGCCGTCGTCGCAACCCTGAATCGCCACCACTCCGCCGACACGGACCTCGATGGCAAACTCAGCCTCATGGAGCTCACCCGGGTGATCGAGTTGTACAACGCCCGCAGCGGCACGACGCGCACCGGCGATTACCGCGAGAGCGAGGGAACCGAGGACGGCTTCGCGCCCGGACCATGACGGTGAGGGGAAGACAGGGAT
>JAURJO010000062.1 GCA_030832235.1 Verrucomicrobiota bacterium | reverse complement strand
GGCGGGGCCGGGTCGCGCTGAGCTGCCCGACGCGAAGGAACCGCTCACGTTGTTCACCTACAAGCCGCCGACCTACCGCGGCGGGCCGCTGCTGGTCGTCTGCCATGGCGTGCAGCGGAATGCGGAGGATTACCGCAATTTCGCGATCACGCTCGCCGAGCGTTTCGGCGTGATCGTGGTAGCGCCGCTCTTCGACAAGGAGCGTTTCCCCATGGCCCGTTACCAGCGCGGTGGTTTGGTGGGCGCTGACGGCAAGGTGCAGCCACCGGAGCAATGGACCTACGCGTACATCCCGCGGATCGTGGCGCGGGTGCGTGAAATTGAGGGCAAGCCGCAGTTGCCGTATTACCTGATCGGTCATTCCGCCGGCGGGCAGTTCCTCGTGCGGCCGAACGCATCATCGCCGCCAACACCGGGTCGCATCTTTTCCCGACGCGCGACGCCGACTTTGGCTACGGTTTCGGCGGACTGCCGCCGGAACTTTCCGGCGACGAAGTGATTCGCCGCTACCTCGCGGCGCCGCTCACGCTCTATCAAGGGACGGGTGACATCATCGCTGATACGAGTATGGACGCCACGCCACCGGCGATGCGGCAGGGGCCCAATCGCCTGGCGCGCGGTCGCGCGGTATTCGCGGCGGCTCAGGCGCTCGCAAAGGAAAAAGGCTGGCCCTGTCACTGGCGCCTCGTGGAGACCGCGGGGATCGCCCACGAGGCCGCGTTCATGTTCGCCGCCAAGGAGGCGGGTGACGCGATTTTCGGGAAATAGGCGGCTTTGCCGCCGGCGCGATCAGGCCGCGGCCACGATCGCGATGCTCTCGATCGCAACGCGTTCGATGGGTGTGCTCTTCTCGCCGCCGCTCGCCTTGGTGGGGACGTTGGCGAGTTTCTCGAGGACGTCATCGCCTTTTACGACCTCGCCGAAGGCGGTGTACTGGCGGTCGAGGAAGCGGGCGTCGCCGTGGCAGATGAAGAACTGGCAGCCGGCGGAGTCGGGGTTGGCCGACCGGGCCATCGAGATGACGCCGCGCACGTGGGGCTTGGCGTTGAACTCCGCCTTGATGGTGTAGCCCGGGCCGCCGGTGCCGGGGAGTCCGCGGGCGCCGGCCTTGGTGTTGGGGCAACCGCCCTGGATCATGAAGCCCTTGATGATCCGGTGGAACGCGGTGCCATCGTAAAAGCCCTCACGGGCGAGCTTCTTGAAGTTCTCGACGGTCTTGGGCGCGACGTCGGACCAGAAGGCGAGGGTGATTTCGCCGTAGCTGGTGCGGATCACGGCGTGTTCGGTGGCGGGCGGATTGCTCATGGAGGGGCGAGCCAACCGCCGACTGGCGGCGTCGCAAGGCGCTTTTTAACGCGGCACGGCCGGGGTGACCACGAAACACACGAAGGACACGAAACCGAGCTTGGTGGCCCACGGAACACGCGGAAGGCACGGAAAGGGTCGACCTTCGTTTCCAAAGGCGGCCGGTGGAGCGGCGGCTGCCGCCGCGGATCATGCGGGGCGCATGAAAGGACGCCGCCCTTCGCGAGCTTAGTCTGACTCCGTGAGCTGAAACGTGCTCAGGACGATTGTTCTCGGTGGTGGAAACGGGGACGGTGGACTGTGGAAAGCCGGTAGGGCGGGGGCTGGCCGGGAGAATCTGTAAAGCAGTAACTCAGGAGTGCGGTGAAGCACGGTTCCGATGATGGAAGCGGACGGCCGCGGCGCGGCGAAGGGGAACCACGAAACACACGCAGGACACGAAACCGAGCCGGTCGGCCCACGGAATACCCGGAAGGCACGGAGAGCGGGTGAAAGGCTCGACTTGCAGGCGAATGTGCCCTTCCGCGTTTTCCGCGAATTCCGTGGGCGCAATCTTGCCGCGGGTTTGAGCCGCGGCACGCCAGGACCTCGAGTTCCTGATTTCCAGATTCCTCATCCCTCCGTGCCCTCCGGTCCGCCTCGGTGGCTTCCGTGACCTGATCCTCATCGCAATCCATCCGGCTTCGTGGCGGTGGGACCGGGGGGTTGACTCGACTGGGAGGCGCGCACCTCCTCGCGGACCTCCCGCATGCGCCTGCGCCGGATCACACTCCGCAGTTTCCGCAACGTGGGCTTCGCGACGCTGGAACTCGCGGGCGCACGGCAATTCCTCGTGGGACGGAACGGACAGGGGAAGACCAACCTGCTGGAGGCGGCGGGGTTCGTGACCGCTCTGCGTTCCTTCCGCACCAACGACCACCGGTTGCTGATCGGCCACGGGAAGGACTGCGCCGCTTTGTCGTTCGCGCTCGAGCATGAGCGGGAAGGGGAGGTGCGGGTGAACCTCACGCTGCGGCCGGACGGCAAGGAAGTGTGGTGCGAGCAGACCCGCGTGACGAAGCTCGGGGAGTATCTTGGTCGTTTTCCGACGGTGGTCTTCTCCTCACAGGACATGCAGCTGGTGCGCGGCTCGCCCGTGCTGCGAAGGCGCTGGCTCGATCTCACGCTGTCGGCGATCGATCCGCTCTACCTCCGCTCGCTACAGACCGCGACACGCGCCCTGGCGGAGCGGAACGCGCTGCTGAAGGTGGGTCAGGGAACCGACGCCGAACTGGCCGCGTTCGAGTCCGCGCTAGCGCCGGCGGCGGCGGATCTGATCGCGCGGCGGGCGGCGGGCCTGACGGAACTCGGCCGGCGGATGGTCGGTTTTTACTCCAAATTGAGCGGCGATGCGGAGCCCGCGGCGCTGGAGTACGAGCCGAATTTCGCCGAGCCGTCGGCCGACGCGTTGCGGGCGCGATTGGAATCGGGGCGTGAGCGGGACCGCCGTTTCCGCTCCACGTTGGCGGGGCCACACCGCGACGATTTCGCTTTCCGCGTGAGGAAAACGGCGGCGAAGGATTTCGCGTCGGAGGGACAGCAGCGTTCCCTGGTGTTATCGCTGCGTCTTGCGCAGGCGGCGTGTTTCCACGAGCGCACTGGCGTGCGGCCGGTGCTGCTGGCCGATGACGTGCTCGGCGAACTGGACCCGGAGCGGCGGGCGCGGTTCTGGGCGGCGGTCGACTCCGATTCGCAGGTGATCGCGACCGGCACGCACCTGCCGGACGCGGCGGGGGAGGCGGAGCGGCGTTTCGGCGACTGGCAGGTTTACACGGTGACCGACGGCCAATTCGCGGAAGACGGGACGGCAGCATGAGTCTCGACGCTTGGCAATGGACGCTCGCGATTGTGGCGGCGGCGATCGTGGGTGTCTCGAAATCCGGCATCGGCGGCCTCGGGATTCTTTCGGTGGTGCTCTTCGCGCAGATCCTGCCGGCGAAGCAGGCGACGGGGGCGGTTTTGCCGCTGCTGTGTTTCGGTGACCTGGTGGGCGCGTACTATTACCGGAAGCACGCCAGCTGGCGGCATCTCTGGCGGTTGTTCCCCTGGACGGCGGCGGGTGTTGGCGCGGGGTGGTTCGCACTGGGACGGATCGACGACCATGCGGCGCGCGTGATGATCGGGATCATCATCCTGTCCATGGCGGCCATGCACCTGATCCGGCGCCGTTTCGGCGGGCATGAAGCGGAGCACGGCGCTTGGTTTGCGCCGGTGATCGGGGTGCTGGCGGGCTTCACCACGCTGGTGGCCAACGCCGCCGGACCGCTGATGGCGATCTACATGCTCGCGATGCGGCTGCCCAAAATGGACTACGTGGGAACCGGGGCGGTGTTCTTCCTCGCGATCAATTTCTTCAAGGTGCCGTTCATGTTGCAGCTCGGTCTGATCACGGCGGATAGCTTCACCTTGAACCTCATGCTCGCGCCGCTCGTGGTGGCCGGCGCGTGGTTCGGGCGACGGCTCGTGCTCGCCATCGATCAGCGCCTTTTCGAGAACATCGCCCTCGGGCTCAGCCTGGTCGCCGGCCTCCGCCTGCTTTGGTGATCCTCCGTTTCCCTTTCACCCTCCCTTTCCCTCTTCCTCCATGCCTCGCATGAACGTCCGCCAGATGTGGGCCGCGAAACTCGCGGGACGCCCCCTGCCGGCCGCGCAGGCGATCCCGCGCGCCGGGGCGAGCAGCGCGCAGGCTTCGGTCGGGGTTAGGGCGCGTACCCCGTTCACCGGACTGGTGCTCGGTGTCGACCCGTCGTTGCGCGGCACGGGCCTCGCGCTGGTGGAATTCGCGGCGGGTCGCTCGCCGGTGCTGCTGCGCTGCCAGACGGTGCGGGTGCCGGAACGTCGTCCGATGGCGGAAGCACTGGCCGAGATTCACCGTTCAGTCACGGGTTTCCTCAACGGCCGAGGCGTGCGGCACGTCGCCCTCGAGCAGACCATCTACGTGCAGAACATCCGGACCGCCCAGATCCTCGGGGCCGCGCGCGGCGCGGCCATTGCGGCGGCGGCGTTGCAGGATTTGCCCGTCTTTGAGTATCCGCCGCTGCGCGTGAAGCAGGCGGTGGTCGGCTTCGGGCGTGCGTCCAAGGAACAGATGGCGCGTACGGTCATGGCCCTGCTGGGACACGGACGGCCGTTGGCTGCCGACGAGGCTGATGCCGCCGGCGTGGCCCTGTGCCACGCCTTCACTTGGCGGGAGTAGCCGTTGCTCAGACCGCGCCTGAGGAAAGCCAGCGTTCGCAGCGGCCCTCGAGGAACCCGATGTAGGCGTCGTGATCGTTAAGACAGGGTACCTGTTTGAACGATTCCCCTCCGGCTTCCATGAAGGTCTCCTTACCCTCGCCGCTGATTTCCTCAATTGTCTCAAGGCAGTCCGCCACGAAAGCGGGGCACATGATCAGAAGACGCTTTTTGCCCTCCGCCGGCAGCCGCTCCAACTCGTGATCGGTGAACGGGGTGAGCCACGGTTCACCGGCGAGGCGCGACTGGAACGCGATGGAGTGGCGGTCCGCCGTCAGGCCGGCTCGCTTGGCGAGCGCCTTCATGGTGGCGACGCATTGCGCGCGGTAGCACGTCGCGTGGATCGGCGAGCAGGTGTCGCAGCAATCCTTCACGAGCGTGCAATGCGCCTTCGAAGGGTCGCCTTTGCGCAGATGGCGCACGGGAATGCCGTGGAAGCTGAAGAGCACGTAATCGTGCGGCTCCGCGAGGTGGGGCGCCGACACCGTGTAGAGCGCCTCGATGTAGTCGGCGTCCTGGTAGAAGGGCTGCACACAGGTCACGCGCATCGACGGGGCGAGCTTCGCCGCCTCCGCGTAAACTTTCACCACGACCGTCTCCCAGGAGGACATCGCGTAATGCGGGTATTGCGGGAACAGCAGCACCTCGGTGATCCCGTCGGCCGCCATCTGCGCGACCACGGACGCGATCGAGGGGTTGCCGTAGCGCATCGCCAGATAAACGGGCGTTTTAGCGCCGAGGCGCTTCGCGAGTTTCTCGCGCACACTCTTGGAAGTGATGATCAGCGGCGAACCATCCTTGGTCCAGATCTCCTCGTAAGCGTGGGCTGAGCGCTTCGGCCGCGTACGCAGGATGATGCCCTCCAGCAGTAGCCAGCGGAGCGGCGCTGGCAGGTCGATCACCCGCTCGTCGCCGAGGAACTCTCGCAAATAGCGGCGCACGTCGGGCACCGAGGTGGAGTCGGGCGAACCGAGGTTCACCAGCAAAATGGCTCGCTTGGACATGGGGACGCCAATCCCGCCCATCTTCGATGCCAAGTCAAACGGGCGGTAGGGCGCCCGCCCCGCCTTATCGCCGCATACCCCGAACCGTGACTTTCGCGACGATGCTAATCGGCATGCCATCGTCGCATCCATCAGCGCGATCAGCGAAATCCGCGGACAAATTGCGGAGCCATTCGGAAGAGCCATCCTCCTTCGCCTAGCCTACGGAGGACAAGTCGGCCGTCGCGCAGGCGGTAGAGTCCGCCGCGAGCGGCTGCGGCTACACGGGACGCCTTTCGTCAGGAAGAGCCGTACCGGCTTTCGTCACGAAATGCATGCGATGTAGCCGAGGGTGTGCACCCGCCGAAGGCGGGCTCCCTCGGATCTTCGGACACTCCTTCCGCCCATTCCACCCCTTCTGACCCCTCTCGCTTTCACTCGCCCCTTCCAGCGGAGAATTGCCTTTTGTCCGAGCGGGGCGCCGTGCACGGTCTTTCTTTCACGCCATGTCCTCCTCTCGTCCGCCCGTCCTCCTTGTTATCCGCGATGGCTGGGGTCAAAACCCCGACCGCTCCCTCGACGCCACCAACGCCGTGGCGCAGGCGCGCAAGCCGTGCGACGACGCGCTCCGCGCCCGCAGCCCGCGCACCCTGGTCCGCGCCTCGGGTCTGGATGTCGGCCTGCCCGACGGCGTGATGGGCAACAGCGAGGTGGGGCACGAGAACATCGGCGCCGGCCGCGTGGTCGACCAGGAGTTGGTGCGCCTCAACAAGCTTTTCTCCGAGGGCCGGCTCGCGACCAACGCGGTCTGGCGCGCTGTGGTGGAACGCGCGCGTCGTCCGGGTGCAAAGCTGCACCTGTTCGGCATCGTGAGCGACGCCGGCGTGCACGGGATGCTCGAGCACCTTTACGGTATCCTGCGCCAGGCCAAGGCCGACGGCCTGCGGGAGGTCTACTTGCATGCTTTCACCGACGGGCGTGACACGCCGCCGTCCTCGGGTCTCGGTTATGTGCGCCAGGTCGAGGAGCAGATGCGCGCCATCGGCGTCGGACGGATCGCGAGCGTGTGCGGTCGTTTCTGGGCGATGGACCGCGACAACCGTTGGGAGCGGGTGCAGAAAGCCTACGACATGCTCACCGGCCGCGCGGCGGTGGCCACCGCTGCGAGCGCGGAGGCGGCGGTGCAGTCGTATTACGATCGCCCGCTCAGCCCCACGCAGATCGGCGACGAGTTCGTGCCGGCCACGTGGATAATGGGCGCCGGCGGAAAGCCCGTCGCGACGGTCGCCGACGGCGACGCGGTGCTGTTCTACAATTACCGCGGAGACCGTCCGCGCGAGATCACGCGGGCCTTTGTGCAGGACGATTTCGCGGGCTTCGATCGCGGACGGAAGCTGGACCTCTATTACGCCACGATGACCGAGTATGAGGCGGGTTTGCCCGTGCAGGTCGTTTCGCCGAAACCCGAAAAGTTGAAAAACATCCTCGGCGAAGTGGTGAGCAGGGCGGGCATCGCGCAGTTCCGCTGCGCCGAGACCGAGAAGAACCCGCACGTGACCTTCTTCTTCAATAATTACCGCAAGGACCCGTTCCCCGGCGAAGACCGCGCGTGCCCGCCGAGCCCGAAGGTGGCGACGTACGATCTGCAGCCGGAGATGTCGGCCGCCGAGGTGACGCGCGCTGCCAAGGACGCGATCCTGAGCGGCAAATACGGGCTCGTCGTCGTGAATTACGCCAACCCTGACATGGTCGGACACACCGGTTCGCTGCCCGCGACGATCCGTGCCGTCGAGGCGACGGATGGCGGGGTGGGGGAGCTCCTCGCGGCGCTGGCATCGCGCGGCGGTCGCGCCGTGGTGTGCGCCGACCACGGCAATGCGGAGCAGATGTGGGACCCGACGGTCAACGGCCCGCACACGGCGCACACGCTTAACCTCGTCGAGGTGTTCGTCGTCGGCGAAGGCTTCGTTGCGGGTAAAACCCGGATGCGTGACGGCGGCCGTCTGGCCGACATCGCCCCCACGGTGCTCCACCTGATGGGCCTGCCGAAGCCCGCGGAGATGACCGGCGAAAGCCTCGTTGCGGGGTGAGCGTCTATATCACCGCGGCTTCGACCGGAGTTTGCGCCTGCCACTTCGGCGCTGCTCCGCTGCAAACGGGGTGTCGTTGAGTTTGGTTGGCCTCGGATTCGTGGGGCGCTTCCCGGGCTGCTCCGCGGGGGTGAAAGGTGCATGGACACGAATCGACACGGATAAACTAGGTTCGTTTGCGACCAGGTTCGGCGACCCCGGACTATGCTCGTGAAGGTGCGGCCGAAGGCCGTTTGGAATGCTCCGGAATGCACCGGAGATTTCGCGGATCGCGCAGGAGGATGCGACGATCGTGGGCCCGAGGGAGATCATGCTGAAAAAACACGATTTCGGGGCGCAGAACCGCTGATCCACACGGACGGATGCGGTTGATCTGGAGATGCGGTTCGCCCTCGCCGGGGGATTTGCCGGCGGGACTAGGTGGCCACGTCGGCGACCCCGAACTCATTCCGGAAGGGACCGTGTTTCGGGCGCAAAATACAGCCCGCGGGTGGGGTTGGACTGCCGCGGAATTTGCGCACCAGATGCGCCGTGGATTTGCGGGCTAGCGTCGGACTCCGGACTCCGTTCCGGCGGGTTGGTCGCGATCGTCGGACGGAATGTGAACAAGTTTTTGAGAAATCGATGGCTTAGCGCTTGACCGGTGTGGGGGAAAGTGGGTCATTTTGCAGCGTTTTGGGGCGGCTGGCGGAAGCTGCCTCGAACCCCTCATGGCGCACGACGGCACAGTTTTCTTCACCGGGCTTTTCCGGCACACACTCGACGACAAGGGTCGGCTCACGATCCCGTCGGCGTGGCGTCATGCTGAACCCGGGGAGGAGCGTTTCCTCGCGACGCCACATCCGGATGGATACGTTGCGGTGCTGCCGCCGAAGGAAGTCGCGGTGCTGCACGCGAAGATTTCCGCGATGAAGCTCAGCGATGCGAAGGCGCAGGCGTTCGCCGCGCGGTTCTTCTCGCAGACGCAGGATTTCACCTTCGACAAGTCCGGCCGCGTCGGACTTTCGGCGGAGTTGCTGAAGCACGCCGGGATCGAGCGCGACGCGGTGCTCGTGGGCTCGCTCACTAAATTCAACATCTACAACCCCGCGCGCTGGCAGCAGGAGGAGGCGCGCTCCGCGGGCGAGCACTTCGGCGATTTGATGCGCCAGCTCGACATCTGACCGCCATGCGCCGCCCGGTTGTAGTCAAACGCCTCTCCGCCCGCGCGCTGAAGCGCCGCTCCGCCGTTGGTGCCCCGGCGGCGGCGCGCCGTTACTTCCCCGCGTTGATCGCCGCCGGCGATGAAGGGGTCACCCTGTCCGCCGGTCTCGTGCTGCCCCGGGTGCGTGATGCGCTCGTGCTGCGCGTGGTGTCGCGTGGCAAGGGCGCGAAGGCGAAGGGGGGCAGCGATGCTGGCGGCGCCCGTTGAGACCCTCGCGACGACCATGACGCCCGGCCACCAGCCCGTGATGTTGCGCGAGGTGCTCGAGTTGCTGGCGCCCCGCTCCGGCGGCTTGTACCTCGACGCGACCTTCGGTGGCGGCGGGCATACCGGCGCCTTGTTGGCAACCCCGGGCACCCGCGTCATCGCCCTCGACCGTGATCCGGCCGCTTCCGCGCGTGCCGAGGCGTTGCGCGCGGAGCACGGCGATCGTTTCCGCCTCGTCGATTTGGACTTCGGTCGGCTGGCCGACCTGCCTGAGACGGGTTTCGACGGCATCCTCTTCGACCTCGGCGTCTCGTCTTTCCAACTCGACGATCCCGCGCGCGGGTTCTCTTTCCGTCACGACGCGCCGGCCGACATGCGCATGGATCCGCGCGCGGGCGTGCCCGCCTCGCGCTGGCTGGAGACGGCGACCGCCGAGATGATCGAGCGTGCGGTGCGCGATTTCGGCGAGGAGCCGCATTGGCGCCGGGTGACGCGCGCGATCCTTGCGGCCCGTGGTGGCGGCGCGTTGGGGCGCACGGCCACGCTGGCGGAACTGATCGCCGCCGCCATCCCGGCGCGTGATCGGGCCATGTCCCGTGTTCACCCCGCGACCCGCACGTTCCAAGGCATACGCATCGCGGTGAACGACGAACTCGGTGCGCTCGACCGCGCGCTGCCGGCGGCGTTCGCGCGGCTGGCGCCCGGCTCGGTCCTCGCCGTGATCAGTTTCCACTCCCTCGAGGACCGGCCGGTGAAGCGCTTCCTGCGCCGCATGTGCGGCCAGCCGGAGAGCGCCGACGACTCGACGCCGGGCGACCTGCGGGTGCGGCTAGCCGAGCCGCTTACGCGTCGTCCGCTCACCCCGGGCGACGACGAGATCGCCGCCAATCCCCGCAGCCGCTCCGCGCGCCTCCGTGCGCTTCGCCGGCTCTGAACCGCGACGCCGCATGAAGAAATCACCCTCCGCCTTCGCGAACCAGCTCCTGCTCTGCGTGCTCCTCGCGTTCTGTACCGGTGGCTCGATCGGCCTCGCCGCGGTCTGGCTGAGGCACCAGGTCTCCGTCACCGCCCGTTCCAACCGTGATCTCGCCGCGGAAGTCGCGCGCCTCGAGCGCCTGATCGACGAGCGGAAGACGCTGCTCGAGACCGAGCAGGCGCCCGACAAGCTCCGCGGGCTCAACGCCTCCCTTCGCCTCGGTCTCGTGCCGATGAGCGAGCTGCCCGTCCTGCAGGTTACCGAAAACGTCCTCGAGCGCATGGTTCGCCGCGCCGGCTCCGGCCCCCGCCTCGAGACGGCCCTGCCGCCGGCTCCCGTCACCTTCCGCCTCGCGCGCAACTGAACGATGTCCCGCGGCTTCGCCTCCAACCGCATCGCCGTCCTCGGCGTGACGCTCTTCGCCTGCTTCGCCGGGCTGGGGGTGCGGCTGGTGTGGCTGCACGTGGTGGACCGCGATTCGATCCTGCGTCCCGTGGTCCGGGCGCGGCCGATGCTCATTCCGGAAACCGCGCGGCGCGGCGATATTCTTGACGCACGCGGCGCGCGTCTGGCCACCAGCCGCTCCGAGATCGTGCTCGGGGTCGATCCGCACTCCCTCGTGCCGAAGGACCGCCGCAAATGGCCCGAGCTCGCCGCGCTGATCGGCATGCCGGAGGACGAGCTGCGCGAAAAGTTCACCCCGCGTTACGCCCCGCCCGCCGGCGAGGCGCCTGCCCCGCGGACCGTGATGAAACCCGCGGCCGACGACGACGGTGACGGCGCGCCGGCGCTCGCGTTTGACTTTTCCCCGCGCGCGACGCCGCCGGCGGATGCCGTCGGCCACGAGGAGGAGACCGACCCTTCGGCCGATCCCCGCGAGCCGCGGCCGATCCTCTGGGTAAAACTCCGCGACGACGTGCCGGAGTCGCTGCATGAAACCATCCGCCGGCTGAACATCCAGGGCGTGTACGGCCGCCGCGTCTACCGCCGCGTCTACCCGAGCAACCAACTGGGTTCGCACCTCATCGGGTTCGTGAACCGCGAGCAGCAGGCGGCCACGGGCCTCGAGTCCTACGCCGATTTCTACCTGCGCGGGCAGCAGGGTTGGCGGCTCGGCGAGCGTGACGGCCGCAACCGCGAGCTGCCGCAGTTCGCGGTGCGCGAGGTGCCGCGATTTGATGGCTACAATGTGCGGCTCTCGATCGATTCCACCGTGCAGGACATCGTCGAGCAGGAGCTGGCGGCGCTCGCCGCGAAATTCCGGCCGGCCAAGGCCTCGATCATCGTGAGCGACACCGACGGGTTCATCCTGGCGATGGCCAATTACCCGACGTTCAACCCGAACGAGTACAACAAGGTGCCGAAGGACGAGGAGGCGCGGATGAAGAACATCGCCGTGACCGACGTCTACGAGCCGGGCTCCGTGTTTAAAATTGTGCCGGCGGCCGCGGCGCTTGAGGAGCGGCTCGTCTCAGCGCGCACCGTCATCGACTGCGGCGTCGACCGCGCCACGTACAACGGCCGCGTGCTCAAGCTGCCCGCGGAGGACCACGCGATGGGCCGCCTCTCCGTGGCCGAGATCATCAGCCACTCCAGCAACCGCGGCGCCGCGCAGCTCGGCATGCTCCTCGGCGAGGAGCGGCTCCACCGCTATGCGAGCGCCTTTGGATTCGGCACCCGGCTCGGGTTCCCCACCGGCGAGGTGCGCGGCACGCTGCATCCCTACAAGAAGTGGTACCCGATCGACATCACGCGCATCCCGATGGGCCACACCGTCTCCTCCACGGTGCTCCAGATGCACCAGGCGATGTCCGTCATCGCCTCCGGGGGCGTCCTCCTGCGGCCCCAGATCATCCGCCAGATCACGTCTTCCACCGGTGATGTCGTCTACGCCTACGACCGCGCCGAGATCGGGCGCGCGGTTTCACCCGAGACGGCCGCGGAGGTGGCGCGCATGCTGATCGGCGTGACCCGGCAGGGAGGCACCGCCACCAATGCCGCCATCGAGGGCTTCGACGTCGCGGGCAAGACCGGCACTTCCCAGAAGATCATCGACGGTCGTTATTCCAACCGGCACCACGTCGGCTCGTTCGTCGGCTTCTTCCCCGCGCAGCGTCCAAGGGTCGTCATCTCGGTCGTGGTCGATGACGCCGATCGCACGGCCGCGGGCGGCAATGGCTACGGTCGCGTCGTCGCGGCACCCTCCTTCAAGCGCATCGGCGAACGTCTGATCCCGATCCTCGGCATCCGGCCGGGCGGTGAGTCCGCGGTGCCGCGGCTGCTCGCCCGTAACGAGGGAGGCCGCCGATGATCGGCTATCTCGCGCGCAATCTGCCCTTGCTCGAGGCCCTCAGCCCCGCGCCACGTCGACGCCGCGCACCGGTCCGCGCCCGCATCGCGCCGGTGATCCCGCGCCTTTCGGAGCTGCTCGAGGGCTCCGTTGTCGCGGCCAAGGGTCCGCTCGGGCGTCCTGTCGGCGGGCTCGCGACGGATTTCCGCCGCGTCGTTCCCGGCACGGTTTTCTTCGCGCTGCCCCAGACCGGAACCGCCGGCGCGCGGTCAATCGGCGAAGCGGTGGCCCGCGGGGCCGCGGCCGTGGTCGTCGACCGTCTGCCGCTGATACCGCCGACCGCCCGCACCACCTTTGTACAGGCCGGTGATGTGGCCGGGGCGCTGGCGGGAGCGGCGCGCCGTCACTTCGGGTTTCCGGATCGCGCCATGACGCTCGTCGGCGTCGGTGGTGGAAGGGGTAAGACCAGCGTCGTCCATCTTCTCACTCATCTGCTCGGCGGTGATCAGCGCGTGGGTCTGCTCGGCTCGGTGCGATACGACCTCGGTGCCCGGGTCGTGCCGGCGTCCGAAGGCGAGATCGACGCGCTCGAGGCGCAGGGACTTTTCGCCCAGATGCGCGATGCGGGTTGCCGTCACGCCGTGGTCGAGGCCGGCTCCGGCGCCCTCGGCGCCCGCGCGGCGGAAGGTTTGCCCTGGGCGGCGGCTGTTTTCACCAACTCGACCGGATCCACGGGCCCGCTCGATGATGCCGTTGAAACCTGGCGTCGCCTTTTCGCGGGCGATGAAGCCCGCGCGTTGCCGGTGGCGGTGGTGAATACCGATGATGCCGGTGGTGCCCGCCTCGCCGCGGAGTTGCGCGCCGCGGGTCGTACGCGGGTCGTCACCTTTGGTACCAGCGACGCCGCCGAGGTTCGCGGCGCAGCGCGGTCGGCCGGAGGGGCGCTCATCCGCTGGCCGGGTGGTGAATTGGAGGTCGTGTCGCCGCTGGCGGGTCGTGAGCACGCGGAAAATCTCCGGGCAGCCGTGGCCACGGCCTGGGCTACCGGCCGCGATCCGCGTGTCGTGCTCGCCCGTTTGCGTTCGTTTCCCGGCGTCCCCGGACGGTTGGAGCGAGTGGAGACCGGCCGGTCCTTCCCGGTCTGGATCGATTCGGCGCGCACCGCGCACGAGCTCAGGCGGACGCTCTCGACCGTGCGCGCCGAGACCAAAGGCCGGCTGATCGTGGTGCTCGGGAACGCCGTGGACGCCACGGCCGAAGCCGTGGTCAGCGAGCTGGCCGAAGAGGTTCACGCGGGTCCGGATCGGCGGCGGACTCTGGCCGCTGCGTTGGCGGCGGCGCGGGACGGTGACGCGATCGTGGCCGCGGGCCGCGGGCACGAGGCATACGAGAATCTGGGTGACTTCCGCGTGCCCGGCGATGACCGCCGGCTGCTGCACGGGTTGCTCGCGTCTTCAGGCGCGGCGGGGGAGGGGAGCTCCTGATGCCGACGTTCACGGCCGACCAACTCGCCCGCTGGACCAGCGGGCGCTGGCATGGGGAGCCGCGCGCGCCGCTCACGGGGTTCCACTTTGACTCTCGGCTGGTCGCTCCGGGTGAAGTTTTTGTGGCGCTCCGCTCGCCGGCGCGGGACGGACATGCCTTCATCGGCGCGGCGGCTGCGGCCGGGGCCGGGGCGGCGCTGGTGCGGGAAGCAAATCCGGCCTTCGTCCTCCCGCAGCTGGTGGTCGCGGACCCGCTGGCGGCGTGGCACGCGATCGCGCGCGAACACCGGCGGGCGTTCCCCGGCAAGGTGATTGGAATTTCAGGCAGCGCAGGCAAGACCTCCACCAAGGACTTGCTGGCGCTCCTCCTCGGTGGCGCAGCGAGCGGCGTCGCCGCCACCGAGGGTAACCTTAACAACCACCTCGGCGTGCCCCTGACGCTCACGCGTCTTGATCCCGTGCGCCACCGTTACGCGGTCGTGGAGGCGGGGATCAACACTCCCGGCGACATGGAGCCGTTGGCGGGGATGATCGAGCCGGATGTCGCGATCATCACCCTCATCGGACCGGCGCACATTGAAGCGCTCGGCAGTCTAGAGGGCGTCGCGCGGGAAAAGTCACTGTTACCCGCCGCGACGCGGGCCGACGGCTTCGCCCTTTTCACGCGCGAGACGGCGTCCTGCGCGCCGTTCGCCGCGCTGCGTGCACGGAAGCTGGTGCTGGAGCGTGCGGATGTCGTACGCCCGGCGGAACCACCGCCGGACCACGCCTACTACGCGGTGACCCAACGGGGAGCGGAGACCGCGTTGGCGATCGCCGTGGGGCCGCCGCCTCCACTCGCGTTCACAATGCCGCGGGTTTCCGACGGCATGGCGCAGAACGCCGCGCTGGCGATCTGCGCGGCTTGGCGGCTGGGAGTGCCGCGGGACGTGCTGCAGTCCCGCTTGTCGACTTGGCATGCGGGAGCGCTGCGCGGCGAGGTGCGGCGTACTGGTGACCGGCTGCTCTACATCGACTGCTACAACGCGAACCCTGCTTCGATGGCGGACGCGCTGGCGGCATTCCAAGGCATCGCGCCCGCGTCCGCCGCGCGGCTCTACATTTTGGGGGGCATGGAGGAACTCGGCCCCGAGGCACCGAGCCACCATCACGCGCTGGGCCGTTCGCTCGTTTTACGGCCGTCGGACCGGGTGCTCGTGACGGGTCCGCTTTCCGGCGAAGTCCTCGCCGGCCTGCGGGAGGCGGGCGCGGGTCCGGGCCAGATGGAGGAGATCCCCGAAGCGGGTGCGGCCGGCCCGGTGCTGGCGGACTGGCGCGGCGCGGTCTTCGTGAAGGGCAGCCGCCGCTACCGGTTGGAGGGCGCGCTGGCGGCGGCGGGCGAGGAGGTGACGGTCCATGCTTAGTTATCTCGCCGGGCTGGAAGAGCACTTCGGTCCGTTCCGACTCTTCGGTTCGATCACGCTGCGCACCATGCTCGCGGCGGTCACCGCGATGCTGCTCGGGTTTCTCTTCGGACCCCGGCTGATCCGGCATTTCCGCCGGCTGAAGCTGGGTCATGGGTACGTCGATGAGCGCACAGCGCACCTTGGCGCGGCTTACTTCGACAAGAAGAACACGCCCACGATGGGAGGCCTGATCATCTTCCTCTCGGTGTTCGGCAGTTCGGTGCTGTGGGCGGCGCCCAACATCTGGGTGATCGTGAGCCTGTTCGTCTACGCGGCCCTCACCGTCCCAGGTTTCCGGGATGATTACCTGAAGGTCCTGCGTCGGAACCGCGCGGGCATCGCCGGCTGGGAAAAGATCGCGTGGCAATCGGGAACAACGCTGATCGCGCTCGCGCTGCTGCTCTGGCACCCGCTCAGCGCCGGCAAAATCCGCGAGCTCTGGGTGCCGTTCCTGAAGCACGCCGCGATTCCCGTCATGCCGTGGTGGCTGCTCCTCGCGCTGCTGTATCTCTGGATCGTCGGCTTCAGCAACGCGATCAACCTCACCGACGGCCTGGATGGCCTGGCGGTGGGTTGCACCATCACCGTCGCCATCGTGTTCGCGATCATGGCGTACCTCGCGGACCACGTCTTCCTCTCGGAATACCTGCTCATCAGCCACGTGCCGGGCACCGGAGAACTGAGCGTGATCTGCGGCGCGCTCATCGGGGGCGGCATGGCGTTCCTCTGGTACAACTCCCACCCCGCGGAGGTTTTCATGGGAGACACCGGCTCTCTCGCGCTCGGCGGCCTGATCGGTGTGATGGCCTTCATGATACACCAGCCGCTCACGCTGGTGATCGCCGGCGGTGTCTTCGTGATGGAGGCGGTCTCGGTGATCCTGCAAGTGGGATGGTTCAAATACACCCGTCGCCGCTTCGGAGAAGGGCGCCGCCTCCTGCTCATGGCGCCCGTGCATCACCATTTCCAGAAACAGGGCTGGCCGGAGACCAAGGTCGTCCTGCGCTTCTGGGTCCTCTCGCTCGGCTTCGCCCTCGCCAGTCTCGCCACCCTGAAACTCCGCTGACCCCATGAACCTCCTGAAAGAAAACGACCTCGTGTTCCCGCTCTCTGCCGGTGCCGCGACGCGCCCCGCGCTTCGTCCGCCCTCGCTCGCCTCGCTGATCCGCCCCGTCCACGGTGTCGTGCTCGGCCGCAATTCCTTTCTGCGCGAATGGTCCGCCCGCCGCGCGCAACTGGTCGCGGCGGCCCGCGGCCCCGCGGCCTCCGGCCGCTAGACAAGTTCCCTCGCGGTCCGCACCTTTTCCCGTCCTTCTACTCATCATGAAAATCCTGAAGATTTTCGGCATCGTCATCGGCATCCACGTTTTCGCCCTCCTGCTGATCTTCGCGAACCCGGGCTGCAGCACCGCGCGCAAACCCGCACCGGTGCCGACCGACACTGTGGCGAAGGACGCTTCCGCACCCGAGGTGGTCGCCGCCTCGCTCCCGCCGCCTGTCCCGGCTCCCGCGGCCGCGCCCGTCGCGGAACCGGTGCCGGTTTTGCCCGCCGGTGCC
>JAURJO010000533.1 GCA_030832235.1 Verrucomicrobiota bacterium | reverse complement strand
GCAGGTCGTCGATCGAAGCGGCGTCCTTGCCGTAGAAACGGTCGATGGCGGAGGCGATTTCCTCCGGCGTCGCCACGACCGTCTCGAGCGGCATCTTCACGAGGTAACCGAGCGCGTCGATGCCGTCGGTATCCAGCGGATCCGAAATCGCCACCTTGAGCCGGTTGCCCTCCCGACCGAGCGGCAGCAAGCGGTGCTTGGCCGCCACTGCCCGCGGCACGAGTTCAAGCGTATCGCCCGCGATGCGGAGCCCGGTCAGATCCGGCGCCATCGCCATCCCGAACTCGTTGGCGAGCAATTCCGCCACCCGGCGCGAAGAAAGCGCGCCCTGCTGGATCAGCACGTCCAGCAAACGAGGAGCCCCGGCCGCACCGGGCTCCACGGGAAGGAGGGCCCGAGCGGCGTCGAGCTGCGCCGCACGCAACAGCCCCCGTTCCTGGGCGAGTTGAATGACGAACTCGTCGGCGGCGGCAGTGAAGGCGGTGGCGGCGGGCGGGGTCACAGAAATCGGCGGACGGCGTTCACTTCGGAGCCAGGCTCAGGAGGAACTCGGTGTTGGATTTAGTCTTCCTCAGGCGGGTGATGAGCATCTCCATCGACTCGATCGGGCCGAGGCCCTGCATCGCGCGACGGAGCCCGTAGATACGCTGCAACTCGTCGGGATGGTAGATAAGCTCCTCCTTGCGCGTCCCGGAACGATCGATGTTGATGGCCGGAAAGATCCGGCGTTCGACGAGTCCGCGGTCGAGGTGAACTTCGCAATTACCGGTGCCCTTGAACTCCTCGAAGATGATCTCGTCCATGCGCGAGCCGGTGTCGATGAGCGCGCTGGCGATGATGGTGAGGCTGCCGCCGCCTTCGATGTTGCGTGCGGAACCGAAGAAGCGCTTCGGCTTTTGCAGCGCGTTGGACTCGAGGCCGCCGGACATCGTCTTGCCGCCGCTGCCCGCGAGGGCGTTGTAGGCTCGCGCTAGGCGCGTGATGGAGTCGAGAAGCACCACCACGTGCTCACCCTGCTCGACACGGCGCCGGCAGATCTCGATGACCATCTCCGCGCAGTGCACGTGGCTCTCGGGCGTCTCGTCGAAAGTTGAGGAGACCACCTCGCCCTTGGTATGGCGGCGGAAATCAGTGACCTCCTCGGGACGCTCGTCGATCAACAGAAGGATCAGCTTCACGTCCGGGCTGTTCGCCGAGATCGAGTTCGCGATGTTCTGCAACAGGATCGTCTTGCCGGTGCGGGGCGGCGCGACGATCAGACCGCGCTGGCCGAAACCAATCGGCGTGAGGATGTCGACGGCGCGCATCGACATGTCCTTCACCACCTCGGGGTCCTCGAGCAGGATGCGCTTCAGCGGGTAATAAGGGATCAGTTCCTCGAACGGTGTCACCGCGGCTATGGCCTCGGGCTTCATCCCCATCACGGATTCGACACGAATCACGGACGGGCAACGTTCGCCCTCCAACGGAGGCTGAAGCAGCACTTCCAGTCGGTGGCCGCGCTTGAGTCCGTACCGCTTGACGAGGGACTCGGGCAGATACGCGTCCTCCGGGTAGAGCCGGTAGTTGCAGTGGGTGTGGACGATGAAGTGCCCGCGATCGTTCTGGTCGATGTAGCCGCGGTCACGCAGGGGATGCTTTTGCTCCGCGGCGAACTTGAAGAGCTCGGGCAGAATCTGACGTCGCGGCGCGGCGCCCTCGACCCTCACGCCGAGCTTGCGCGCGCGGGCTCCGAGATCGGCGAGATTGAGCGCGTAGATCTCGTCGAGAAAAACCGCGTCGCCTTTGCCGCCCGCCAATTCGTCCGCCAAAGCGTCGAGTGCCGCCAGATCATTGAAACGCGTCGGATTCGGCAGGTCGCCGAACACCGGCGTGTTGCTCGGGGGAGGCAATTGCGGGGGCAATTGCTCGCGCCCCCCACCCTGCTGGCCCGGCTGCCAGGGGCCGCCATGCCGCCCTCGTTTGCGCCGGCCGTGCTTCCAAAATCCGCGATCCCCGTGCTGCCCACCTTGCCAGTCGGGACGTCCGCCTCCGCGCTGGTCGCCCCCATCACCTCCGCCATGGCCGCCATGACCGCTCCCTTGAGGAACAGCCGGAGGCTCTTGGAACCCGGGGCCGGAAGCGCTACCGGAAGGTTCAAACGAAGCAACGGGGCCGCCGCGCTCCTCGACCACCGGAGCGGGTGACGGCTCCGGCACGGGAGGGGCCGGGGGCTCATCCCGCCAGACCGGAGCGGAGGCCACGCGGGGAGCCTCCTGCGCAGGTTCGGGGGAGGCCGGCGACGGAGCCGGTGCAGGGGCTGACTCGACACTGGAAGGCGCGCGTTCCGCGGGTTCGGTTGCCTTGGCACCTCGGCGACCGCGCGGTTTGGCGGGTTTCTCGTTCTTGGCGACCTTGGCCGGACGGGCGCGGGTACGGATCAGACGAGATTTTTTCTTCGATTCGTCGGAATCGGAGCGGGCGGAGGACGGCTTGGAGTCGTCGGCGGAGGGAGGAAGCATGTCGTGGTGACGGTAAAAGGAGCGCCGCCCGGCACTCGTCCCTTCAGACGTGGCGGGCGGGGATTAGTTTCAGGCCGCCGCAAGGCCCCGGACCATACGGTCGACCTGCGCTTCGAGGAACTCGGGAGAACCCTCGTTCCAAAGCACGAAATCAGACCGGTCGATCTTTTGCGCCAGCGGCAATTGCTTGGAGATTCGCCGCCCGGCGAGCGCTCGCGGAATTCCGCGCTCTTCCAACCGGGCCAGCTGCTGCTCGGGAGAAAGCGCCACGCACACGGTGAAATCAAATCCTTTTTCCAAACCGCGCTCGAACAGCAGCGGCACCTCCACCGCCCAGCGTTCGTTCGGAGCCGAGGCGAAGGCCTCCTCCCACGCCGCAAACACACGTGGATGCACCAGATCCTCCAGCCAGCGCCGCTCCTCATCGGAGTTGAAAATTCTCTCCGCCACCGTTCCCCGGTCGATCTCGCCCTTCGAATCCAGCACTCCGGAGCCCCAGCGCGCCGCGAGCGCCGCCTTTACCGGAGCATCGCGCAGAACGCGTTCGCGCACAATGGCGTCGGAGTCGATGCGCAGGAACCCCCGCGACTCCAGCAGCCGCGCAACGGTGGATTTCCCGCATCCCATTCCTCCGGTGATTCCTACCCTAAACATGGTAGATTCACCCTAGGAATGCTCTTGCTCCACTTTTCGGCAAATTCTTTATCGGCCGCAGTCGCCGCGCCGTGAAAAAAAATCCTCCCCGAACCCTTCCCGCCGACGGCCTGCCGCCGGTCGACACGAGGGACGAGGAGGCGGTCTGGGAATTCGTGGAGACCTCTTTCCTGCGCATGTACCCCCGGCGCCGGACGGAGCGGCTCCGCCGGGTCTTCCGCCTGGTGGTCGAACTCTTTTCGGGCCGCCACCCTGACTACTCCGCGAACGATCTGAAGTACCATGATCTGGAGCACACGATGCAGGCGACCGTCTGCCTCGTTTCGCTGCTTGAGGGCCGGCACAGCTCGCGTGTTCAGCCCGCCATTGACGCCCGGCGTTGTGAGCTGGCGATCGCCGCCGTGCTGCTGCACGACTCGGGTTTTCTAAAGCTGCGCGGGGACCGCGACGGCACTGGTGCAAAGTACACGTTCTGCCACGTGCTGCGCAGCGGGGCCCTGGCTGCAAGTCACCTTCCGACGACGGGATTCGATCACGCCGACGTCGAAACGGTCATTCACGCCATCAACTGCACCGGTCCCAGCGCCGAGGTCCCCCGCATTCCTTTCCGCGAACCCGCCGACCGCATCGTGGGCTGCGCGGTCACCACGGCCGACTTTCTCGCCCAGATGGCGGCCCCTGATTATCCAGACGAATTGCCGCTGTTGTTCGCCGAGTTCCGCGAATGCGACGAATTCACCCGCGTGCCGCCTTCCGGGCGCGAATTTCGCTCTTTCCGCCAAATGCTGCGAGAGACCCCGTCCTTCTGGAACCGGATCGTGCGCCGGAAGCTCGAGAGTGATTTTCTCGCGGTTTACCGCTTTCTCGCACGCCCCGGCACGGGCGGGCACAATCCCTATATCGCCGCGGTGGAAAAAAACATCGCGGAGATTTCCCGCCGGATCGCCGCGCGCGCCTGAGGCGTCCCTGCGCTCCGGTCCGCCGCTTTTCGCGGCCGGTCATGCTTGCTACTGTCCATTCCGCCGCCCTGCAGGGCATCCACGCCGAGCCCGTCTTCGTCGAGG
>JAURJO010000061.1 GCA_030832235.1 Verrucomicrobiota bacterium | reverse complement strand
GTGCCGAAGCCGGTGAGCAGCGGCGGCAGGCGCCGCGCCGCGCCCCACGCCGACTGCGCGGTGTCGAGCTCGCGCCAGAAGGCGAACGCCGTCGGCGCCCGCAGGTCCCTCGCATGCTGCAGCGCCGTCCGGATCACGAGTTGCATCTCGTCGATCTCGTCGGCCAGGCCGCGGGCAGGATCCTTGGTGAACCACTTCGGTGGCAGTAGGTCGGCGGCGAGCCCGCGGTGCCGCGTGCCACCAAGCTCGAACTCCGCGTCGAGGATGACCTGCGGGACGTCGGTCATCGTCGCGATGCCGTAGCGGAACGGCATCCGCGCCCGCAGCTCGAGGCGGTGGAGGCGGGCGGAAAGCAGGCGGATCATCATGTTCGCTTCAGAACCCGCCGAGTTTCTCGTGGTGGGGCAGCGGCGCGAGCACGCCACCGCTCCGGGCGTAGTAATCCGCATCGAGCTCGAACACTCCGCGCTGCGGACGCGTCCACGGCGCCTCGGGCGCGGGCAGGTGCGCGCGCATGGCCTCCCAGTTGCGGTAGTTCTGGTGGCCGTTCGTCTCGAGCAGGCCGAGACCGAGGCCCGGGAATGGCGCGAGCCTGGCGGCGACGGCCTTGTTCCACTCCACCAGCACCGGGTTGACCGTGAGGTCGGCGCAGAAGCAGGGCACGCCGCGCTCGTGCGCGAGGCGCGCGATCTTCAGGGACATCGAGAACGTCTTCGCGATCGGTTTCAGCGCGATCGCCGTGTAGCCCATCTCGATGCGGCGAAGCGCGTCGGCGTCGGTGTGCGCGCTCTCGTCGGCGGCGACGCGCACGGGGATGTCGCGGATGTCGATCTCCAGTTCCTCCGGGAACGGCTCCTCGAGGAGCGCGATCTGGTCGAAAGCGCCGATGGCACGGGCGTGATCCAGCAGGCGCAGGAGCGTGTCCTTGCTCTCGTAGCGGCCGTTGGCGTCGAAGTAGTACGGCAGTTTCCCGCTCGCGGTCCACGGGGTGCGCGCGCCGCCGATCGCGGCGTGGATGGCGGTGAGGCGCGCCTTGTCCTTCTCCAGCATCTCGGCCTGCGTGCCCGGCTGGCCGATCTTGATCTTCATGAAGAAGAACCCGTCGTCGACCGCGCCGCGGATCTCCTCGACCGGCACCGCGTAGGCCATCAGCGGGATGCAGGCGACGCGCGCATGGCGCGCGGCGAGCGCCGGACGGTAGGCCGGCGGGATCAGTTCGTCGAAGGACGTGATGTTGTTTTCCGCCGCGTAGAGGCGCCACGCGGCGAAATCGACACCGACCAGCGCGTTGAGCGCGAACGTCTCGCGCAGGCCCGGGTGGCCGGTGATCCGCTTCGCGTGCTCGTAAACCTCGTGGCGCACCGATTCCAGCAACTCGACCGGATCGGTGAAGGTGCGGCCGCGCAGGCGTTGCAGCGCCCACTCGGTGACAGCGTACATCAGCGCGTTCCCGCCGCTCTCGGTGTGGCCGGCGAAAACGTGCGCGTCGCTCCAGAGCACGCCTTGCGTGCAGAGCCCGGTGCCTCGGCGACCCGAGGCGGACTCCAGCACCGCCACGCTCTGCCAGGTCTCGGTCTGGTAGCCACCCTTGAAACCGAACGGGCGGATGAGCGGCTCCCGCTCGAAGTTCGAACCGACGCGTGCGATGGTGATGGCAGCGGGGGAAGACATGATTTCCCCGCGAGGCAAGGGCCCGCCCGCGCGGCCGGCAAGGGAGGAAGCGAGGCCGAGGTGCGCGGCGGCGTTCCGCCTAGCGCGACTCCGCCGCAACAGAAGATTCGTTCTGGCTATGCCGCGCTGGGAGGGGCGAGTGACCCTGCTTCGCCCGGCCCACGCGGGACGCGCGACGAGAGGGAGTGAGGGGCAATCGGCGGAAGGAGTTTCCGACGATCCGAGGGGGGCGCCCTCGGCTACATCGCACGCGCTTCTTGACGAATGTCCGACGGATATTTCCTGACGAAAGGTAGCTGGTGTAGCCGCGGCCGCCCGCCGCGGACTATGCTGAAACCGCGACGGCCGAAGGCTGTTCAAACAGTAGTGAACTTAACCGCGGATGGCGCAGATCACGCGGATGATAATGCGATGAGGGCGTGACCGAGTGAAATCGCGCAAAAAACTCTTTTTTCGATCCTAATACTGCGACCTCAGGCCGTCGGGTAGGTCCAGCCCGGGCGGTACGGACGCGTAAGCAGCCGGTCGGCCTCGGGGTCGCCCACGAAGCGTTCCTTTGCGCCGTCCCACACGAGGCTGCGGCCGAGCCGCATCGCGATCACGCCGAGCAGCGAGCAATTCGTGGCGAGGTGGCCCTGCTCGATGTCGGAGATCGGGTGCCGACCGGTGCGGATGGCGTCGAGGAAGTCGGCCCAGAGCTCCCGGATGTTCTGCCCGTCGGGCGGGTTGAGCTTCGCGTCCTCGTGCAACACCGGCTCGCCGGCCTTCGCCGGATAAAAGGTCCAGCCGCCGCGCCAGCCGAGGTGGAAGATCCCGTTGGTGCCGTAGAAGTGGCAGCCGGCGTTCTCACCCTTCTCCACGTTGTGGCCGGCGAAGAGCCGCGACTCCCACGTGACGGTGAGGCCGTCGAAATCGTAGGTGACCATCTGGTGGTCGGGCGCGTCGCTCGTCTGCTCGTTGGCGTTGAGCACGGGAGCACCTTTGATCGGGCGTCCGCCCATGCCGAAGATCTTGCGCGGCCACTTGAGATCCGTGACCCAGATGAGCTGGTCGAACCAGTGGATGCCCCAGTCGCCGATCGTGCCGTTGGCGTAGTCGAGGTACTGTCGGAAGCCGCGCGGGTGGATCGCGGAGGTGTACGGGCGCAGCGGCGCCGGTCCGCACCAGGCATTCCAGTCGAGTCCGTCCGGAACCGGCATGGTGGCGGACGGTTTCTCGGGTCCGCCGCCGGCGTTGTTCACGAAGCAGCGAACCATGCCGATTTTCCCGACCTTGCCGGAGCGGATGAACTCGCGTGCCTGGATGGTGTGCGGCGACGTGCGGCGGTGGGTCCCGACCTGCACGATGCGACCTGCCGCGCGGGCGGCGTTCAGCATCGCGCGGCCCTCGCCGATCGTGTGGGCGATGGGTTTCTCGACGTAGACGTGCGCGCCGGCCTTCACGGCCGCAATGGTTGGCAGGGCGTGCCAGTGGTCGGGTGTGGCGACGATCACGATCTCCGGCTTCTCCTTTTCGAGCAGCTCGCGGTAATCGCGGTACTCACGCGGTTGGTCGGAAGTGACCTTCGTGATGCGCTCACGCGTGGCCGCGATCTGCCGGGCGTCGACGTCGCAGAGGCCGACGGTCTCGCAGGCGCCGCTGGCGATCGCTTCGCCGAGGATGTTGCCGCCCCACCAGCCGCAGCCGATGAGCGCGGTGCGGTAGCGGCGGCCGGATTTCGCGGCGGCTGAAGTCCGAAGGGAAAGCGTGGCGAGGCCGCCGGCGGCGGCGGCCGAATGCAGGAAGGCGCGGCGTTTCATGGTGCGGGGCAGGACGGGGCGACGGGGTTTTCGATGCGCACCGTGTCCAGCCGTGCCGGCCCCGACAAGCGCGGTCTTGGGCGCGGCTTCGCGTTGCGCCGAAGGGTCGCAATCGGCCGCCGGCCTAAAGCCAGCGTCGGGCGAAAGCGCGTCCGGCGGAGGTTTTCAGGTATTTGCCGAATGCCTCCGCGCGAGCGGCTTCGCGGAACGCCACCACCGCCCGAAGTTTCCATGGCCGGTCGCGGGCTGTTTCCGGCACGGCGCCGAGATTATGCTGCGTGAGACGGGCGGAGAACTCCTCCGCGACACCGATGTGGCGGCGGGTCGGGCGGGGGATGGAGTCGAGGACGTACACGTAGTGGAAACCGGACATGCGGGTGGCGCGGCGGCTGATTCGACGGACGGTTCCATGCGGGGCGCCGCGCCCCGGACGATGATGAACGTCGGGGAGGGTCCCCGGAGTACCGCTTCCAGCGACTCCGCCTTATACCCGAAAAAGGGTATGAGGCCGGCTTGACGGGCTTCAGACCGATGGGGTCTCGCGGGCGGGCGCTACTGGTTGTGGAAATCCGTACATCCGGCGCCCCTTCCCGCGCTCCGCCGTCACAGATGCTCCTCGTACGTGATCTCGATCCTGGCGCGATGGGCCTGCTGCTTGGCGGCGCCTTGGAATCTAACGCTGTGGGTCGGCGCGTCGTAGCTGAAACCCTCGCGGGCGTCGGCCCGCACGTCTTGCCCGTCGACGCGCACCTTGAGGCTCGGTGCGTGGAATGTTGCGCCAGCCGATACCGGCTCTAGCGGGATGGTCACGGTGTCGGCGATCCGGTCGCCCAGCGCCGCGAGCGGTTCCGAAAAATCCTCCCGGATGTTCAACACCGTGCCGCCCGTGAGTTCCGCCGCGCGCCGGTGCGAGAGGTTGTCGGGCGCCACCACCGCGTGCATCTCGACGGCCCCGCGCCGGTTGCCCTTCGCGATGATGAACGGCCGCAGGACCCATTGATTGATGTATCCGTCGAGCGTCTGCAGCGCCTTCGGGTGGCGAGCATTGTGACGCCGCAGGAGATCGGGCAAGCGCCCGTCCTCCACCCACTCGGCCTCCTTCGCTCCGGTCCGGCCCTCTTTCCACCGCGCCATCCGTGTCTCCTCCTCGTCCATGAAGAACACCACGACCGTCGGCGCCTCGGTTCGGAGAAACGCATGCTGTCCGCTGTGGAAGCCTGCGACGAAGTTGTACACCGCGGTGAAGGCCGTGCGGTTGCTGTCACCGTTCGTGCCGACCTTCACCAGCTCAGCGAAAACCCCATCGGGCGTGGCCGGCGTCACCCACGGCTGCGGTAGCACGGGCAGGGTGACGAGCGTGCCGTTGCTCGCAACGACCTTCGTGACCGTCTGCGGACGTCCGCGGGAATCCGTCACCGGCCGACCTGATGCGTCGATCCGCACCGAGCGCACCTCCTTGAAGAGACGCTGTTGTTCCGGCCGGAGCCGCACGTCGAGGTTCACGAAGTCGGTCGTTAGCACGCCGATGCGGTAATCCAGTTCGCGATCGTGAAACAGCCGACGGAAGCGACTGAGGTTGGCCGCGATCCGATCCTGATGGGCGGCCATCGACGGCGAGTTGTTGATCACAAACACGAGGTCGACGGGCCGGCCGCGGGATCGATCCACCTCCAGTCGCCGCACGTTGCGCACAGGCTCCACGAGGATGACCACCTCGTTGCTGACGCCAAGGTGCGGGTTGTTCTCGTCCACCGTGTAATAACTGAAACGGTCCTCGCCGATGAACCCGGGATCAGGAGCGTAGTTGAGCTGACCGCTCATGGCGTCGAGCCGCGCCGTGCCGTGCCGCGGCTTGGTCTTCTCGTCGAGCCGGTACGCGATGCGGGGGTTCGCGATGCCCGCGAGATCCGCGGCCGCCATGAAATCC
>JAURJO010000532.1 GCA_030832235.1 Verrucomicrobiota bacterium | reverse complement strand
GAGCAGATGCCGCGCACGCACGGCAACAACGTGCTCCCGTTCGAGCGCATCCACGCCTTCATCGCCACGGATCGACCTCTCGCCGAGCACCACCCCGAGCCGGAAACCAAGGTCGAGGCGCGGATCGGCGAACTCGTGGCGGGACTGGTGGAGGACGGCTCCACTCTTCAGATGGGAATCGGCGGCATCCCAGACGCCGTGCTTTCGCGGCTCCACCACAAGCGCGATCTTGGCATCCACACCGAGATGTTCTCCGACCGCGTGGTCGATCTCGTCGAGGCGGGCGTAGTCACCAACCGCGCGAAGGCCGTCGGCCAGGGCCGGGTCGTGACCAGTTTCGTGAACGGCTCGCGCCGACTCTTCGATTTTGTCCACGACAACCCGCTGGTGTCGTTCCACCCGTGCGACTGGACCAACGACACCGCGGTGATCCGCAAGAATCCGCGGGTGGTCGCGATCAACTCCGCGCTCCAGGTCGATCTCACCGGCCAGGTCTGCGCCGATTCCCTCGGGCACCGGATCTTCTCCGGCATCGGCGGCCAGCTCGACTTCATCCGCGGCGCGGCCCTCTCCCGCGGCGGCAAACCCGTCATCGCCCTGCCGTCCACCGCCGTCGGCGGCCAGGTTTCGCGCATCGTGGCGCAGCTCGACCCGGGCGCCGGAGTCGTGACGACGCGCGGGCACGTGCACTGGGTCGTGACCGAGTTCGGCGCGGTAAACCTCCACGGCCTCACGCTGCGCGAGCGGGCCGAGGGGCTGATCTCGGTCGCGCATCCGGATTTCCGGGCCGGGTTGCGGCGCGAAGTCGCGGCCGTGCGGCATTTCCCCGCGCTCTGCCCGGCCGCCTGACATGAACACCCTCACGCCAAATCCGGAGCCGGTGACCATCCGGCCGGCCGGCGGCAACGGCACGTTGTCCGCGACGGAAAGCCGTGCGCTGGTGGCGCAGCTGCGCCGCGCGCAGATCTACCGCGATTACGAGGCGGCGTTCCGCGAGACCACGGGACTGCCGATCGTGCTGCGACCGGTGGAGGCGATGGATCTTCCGCACCACGGCGATCCGCGCGAGGCGCCCTTCTGCGCGCTGATGGCCCAGTCCAACCATTCCTGCGCGGCGTGCCTGCAACTCCAACGGCGGGTCGAGGAGGAGGCCCGGCTCGAGCCAAAAACCCTCCGCTGCTTCGCCGGGCTCTGCGACTCGGCCGTGCCCGTTCGAGTGGGCGAAAAGGTCGTGGCGTTCCTCCAGACGGGCCAGATCCTGCCGCAGGCACCGACCAAGGCGGGATTCAACCGCGCGGCACGCGAGCTCGTGCGCTACGGGGCGACGGTGGATGTGAAGCGGCTGGAGGAGGCTTATTTCCAGACGCGCGTCGTGCCGAAGCGTCACTACGACTCGATCCTGCGCTTGCTCACGATCTTCGCGCAGCACCTCGCCGCGGTGAGCAACCAACTGATGGTGCAAGGCGCGTCCGCCGAGGCGCCGGCGATCACGCGCGCCCGCCGCCTGCTCTTGGAGCGGCACACCGACGAACTGTCCCTCGGGGAAATCGCGCGGTCGGTCAACATGAGCGCCTTCTACTTCTGCAAGAGCTTCAAAAAGGCCACCGGGATGACGTTCACCGACTACCTCGCGCGCGTGCGCGTCGAGAAGGTGCGCAACCTGCTCCTGAATCCGCACAAGCGGATCAGCGAGGCGGCCTACGAGGCGGGCTTCCAGTCCCTCAGCCAGTTCAACCGCGTCTTCCGGCGCGTCGCAGGCGAGGCGCCCACCGCTTATCGCACCCGTCTCCACGGGGCCGGGCGGTGAAGGCCCGGCCTTGACCGGCGTCAAGGCGCGCCCCACGGAAATGCCTGAGAACGGGCGAGTCCCCGAATTCCCGTCGCCCATGCCGAGCCTTTTTTTCTTTCGCCCGCGGTGGTCCGCTTTCGCCGCGCTGCTGGCCCTGGGCCCCGCCGGCGCCGCGGCCCAAGGCCTGCCCGACTACGAGAAGCCGCCCGTCAGCTACTCGGCGACCGCGCCCGCGGACGCGATCGCGGGGATCCAGCGCCGCCTCGACGCCGGCGAGCTCAAGTGGACCGGCGATGATCGCGCGGTACTCGCCGCGCTGCTCGCCGAACTGCAGGTGCCGGTCTCCAGCCAGGTCGTGGTCTTCTCCAAAACCAGCCTCCAGCGCGGACGCATCCAGCCGGGACACCCGCGCGTGATTTACTTTTCCGACGACGCCTACGTCGGCTGGGTTCCGGGCGGCCTGATGGAGGTGACGACGATCGATCCCACGCTGGGCCCGGTCTTTTACTCGATCGATCCGCGCGGGTTCTCCCGCGGTGCGCCGAAGTTCGTGCGCGACGGGGAGTGCCTCAGCTGCCACGGCGGCTCATTCGTGCGGGACGTCCCCGGCGTGCTCGTGCGGAGCGTTTTCCCGGCGCGCAACGGCGAGCCGTTGCTGCGCTTCGGCTCAACAGTGGTCGACGACCAGACGCCGTTCGGCGACCGCTGGGGCGGATGGTACGTCACCGGGTACCACGGCACCGCACCGCATCGCGGCAACGCGTTCGCCGCCGAAACGGGTGACCAGCTTGACTTCAAACCGGCGGCGGAACGCCCCGACGAACTCTCGGCGTTCTTTGACACTTCCGCGTACCTCGCGCCGACCAGCGACGTGGTCGCCCTGCTCGTCCTCGAGCACCAGACCTCGATGCACAACACGGTCACCCGCGCCGCTTTCTCAGCCCGACGAATGATTGCCTACCAGCGCGGCCTGCAACGCACGTTCAAGGAACCGGAAACCGACGAGCCGGCCTACGACAGCGTGCGCAGCGTATTCAACGGCGCCGCCCAGGACATTGTCGACCGGCTCCTCTTCCGCGGAGCGACGGAGCTGCCAGCCGGGGTTGATGGTTCCGCGGAATTTCTCCGTGCCTACGCGGCCGAGGCGAAGCGCACGAAAGCAGGAAGGAGTCTGCGGGACCTTGAGAGGAAAGGCCGCCTTTACGCTTATCGCTGCAGCCCGCTGATCTATTCGGCGTCATTGGCCGCCATACCGGAGACATTGAAGACTCTCGTCTTCACGCGGCTGCGCGCGGCGCTGGAAAGCGACGACCCCAACGGCCGGTACGCTTATATTCCCGCCGATGAAAGAAGGTGGGTTTTAGAAATCCTGCTCGAAACGCACCCCGAGGCGGCGCGCCGCTGGTCCGCCAAAGCTTCACCCGCGGCGAGGCCGTGATTGGAAGCGGGGGCGTTTGAGCGCGGCGTCGATCCGCGTTCATTTGACGTGAACCTGCGTGGTCATGCCGATATCCGGAGCCGGTTCCTCAAGGTTGGGATGCGCTCCCGAGGCGCGTATCGCATCGGCCATGCACCGCGGGTCGGTGGCCGACTATGTGTTCGCGGCTCGTTACTCCCAACCGATAAAGGGGAAAAACCGCCTCGAAACCCTTCCTGAGGCGATGGCGCGCGTGTGCGCCATGCACCGTGCGTTTTTCGCCCCGCGGCTCGGACGCCGCGCGCTCGCGCGGCCGCCGCGGGAGATCGCTTCACTCGCGGGCGAGGATGGCCGGCTCGTGACCGAATCGCTGGGCGGCCGGACTCTCCGGGAAATCATCGACGCGGCGTTCGCCGCGGCGGCGGAAAAACACGTCTTGCCCAGCCTGCGGTCGCTCCAACACGGCGGGCCGACCCTCCTCCGCAACCACGCGCAGATGTTCAATTGCGCCTTCGCGAACGTCGACCGCGTGGAGTTCTTCCGCGGCTACCTCTTCCTGCTGCTCTGCGGCTGCGGCGTGGGTTTCTCGGTGCAACGCCACCATGTCGCGCGCCTGCCCGCGCTTCCCGCCCGCCCGTGCGGACCGGCCCGCCGCCATCGGATCGTGAACACGCCCCGCGGCTGGGGCGACGCGCTGCATGCGCTTCTGGCCGCCGCTTTCACCGGACGCCGGATCTTGTTTTCAGGCGGTGCACCGGTCGGCCGGAGCGAACTGCGACGCGCGCTCGCCCACGTCGCACGAATCCTGAGCGACGCCGCGGGCCGCCGACTTCAGCCGATCGAGATCTACGACATCGCGATGTTCGTCGCGGCAGCCGCCCACGCGCCCGGAGACCGGCGCGCGGCGACGATCTGTCTATTCTCGGCGGATGACCGGGAAATGCTGCGGGCGAAATCGGGACGTTGGCTGGAACTCAACCCGCAGCGCGCCGCGTCCAACATCTCGGCCGTGATCCCGCGTGGGCGCGCGGGCGAAGGCGATTTCAGCCGCGTCCTGCAAGCGTCGCGGAAATTCGGCGAGCCGGGCGTCTTCCTGTGCGACCACCCCGACGCCGGCTGCAATCCCTGCGGCGAGATCGGCTTCGTGCCGGTGATCGACTGGCGGCTGTCACGCGCCGAGCGCAACCGGTTGGGCGGCCGGGCCCGGCGCGGGCGGCTCTCAGGCTTCCAACTCTGCAACCTCACCACGATCAACGGCGCGGCCGTTCACAGCGCGGAGGAATTTCTCCGGGCCTGCGTCGCCGCGACCGTGATCGGCACGCTGCAGGCGGCGTACACGCGCATCGCGTGTCTCGGCCCGGTCTCCCGCGTGCTGAACGAGCACGACGCGCTGCTGGGCGTCTCGATCTGCGGCATTCTGGACAATCCGGAACTGCTGCTAAACCCGCGGCTGCTGCGGCGCGGTGCCCACCTGTGCCGAGCGACCAATCTTATCATCGCGCGCCTCATCGGCATCCGGCCCGCGGCGCGCATCACGACCTGCAAACCCGAGGGCTCGGCCTCCCTCCTGCTCGGCAGCGCACCGGGCATCCACCCCTACCACGCGCGTCGCTTTTTCCGTCGCATCGTGACCGGCCGGAACGAGCCGGCATACGCGTGTTTCCGCTCAGCCAATCCCGGGCTGACCGCACCGTCTCTCCTCCGGCCGGAGTCGGATGACGTGATCACCTTCCCCAGTGAGGCCCCGCCGGGCGCGATCGTCCGCGGCGATCTCTCGGCCGTGGATTTTCTACGGCTCGTGCTACTCGTCCGCCGGAACTGGATCGTCCCCGGAACCAATCCGGCTGCGCGCTCCGCGGGTCTTCACCATAACGTCTCCCACACGTGCACCGTGCGGCCCGGAGAATGGGAGGCGGCCGGGGCGTTTATTTGGCGCCACCGCCGGTGGTTTTCCGGCGTGACGCTCCTGCCCGTAAAAGGGGAGTCCGCCTACCCGCAGGCGCCGCTCACCGCCGTTCGCACGGCCACTGAACTCAAGCGCTGGCGTGCGCTGGTGCCCCGGCCGGTGGCATACAGCCAGGCCGGCGGGAAACTCCCTATTGGTATTCAGCGCCGTCCAGTGTGCGACGCCGGAGATGGCAACGAGACGGCATGATGCCGCTCGGCGGGGAGCGCGGAGATGTCTCGCCGGCCGCGCGGATAGTCGCTGCCTTCCCCGCTGAGTTCCCCCTCCATGCGCGCCGCACGCCTGCTACCCGCCGCCCTGCTCTCGGTCACGGCCTTCGCCGTTGAGCCTGCATCCCTCGAAGAGGCGGTGGCGGCGGGTAGATTATCGATCAACGCCCGCCTGCGTTACGAGGGGGTCACCCAGGCCGGCCTGCGCGACGCCAACGCCCTCACGCTGCGCGCCCGTCTCGGCTACACGACGGCAGCGTTCCGCGGCTGGCGGGCGATGGCGGAGCTGGAGAACATCACGGCGGCCGACGGCGACGCCTACAGTCAGGCTGGCCTCAACGCCGGCGCGGCCGGCCGGGCTTCCGTGGGCGACCCGGAGACAACAGAGCTGAACCAGGCGTTTCTCTCGTACCAGCGCGGCGGAGCGATCGTTTCCGCCGGGCGGCAGAGGCTGGTGCTGGATAACGCGCGCTTCATCGGCGAAGGAACCTGGCGGCAGAACCAGCAGACGTTTGACGCCATCACCGCGCAGGACCGCAGCTTCGCGAGGACCACGCTCACCTACGCCTACCTCAACCGCATACACCGTACGGTCGGCGACCGGCATCCCCAGGGAAACTGGGCGTCGTCTTCGCATCTCTTCAACGCCGCCTACGCCGGCCTGACGGCCGGGACCCTCGCGGGTTACAGTTACCTCATCGACCTGCCAGGCTCCCGCGCCAACTCCTGCGCGACCTTCGGCGCGAGCTTCAGCGGCTCGGCGGTGATTTCCGGGGACGTCCGCCTGCTGCACCGTCTGGAGATCGCGCGGCAGACCGATCACGGTTCGAGTCCGCTTTCGTACTCCGCCGGGTACCATTCACTCGAGCTCGGGCTCGGTGTTCCCGCCGGTAGTCTAGCCGTCGGGCAGGAGCGCCTTGGAGCCGACCGCACCGCGGCTTTCCGCACACCGATCGCCACGCTGCATGCGTTCAACGGCTGGGCCGACGTCTTCACCACGACGCCGGCCGCCGGGCTGCGCGACGACTACGCGCGCGCCAGCGTGAACCTGCCCGCGGCGGTGACGCTCAACGTCATTTTCCATCGCTTCACGCTCGATCGCACCGGCGCCCGGGCGGGTGACGAATGGAACGCACAACTGATCAGGAAATTCGGCGCGGCTTGGGCCGCGATGGTCAAGTGGGCCGACTTCCGGCGCGACGCCGCCACGTTTTCCAACGTCCGCAAACTCTGGTTTCAGCTCGAGTTCACGCGCTGAAGGCACCCGATGGGATTCAATATCCCGGAGGTTAGGCCGGTGCTGGCGCGGTGCGAGGAGCCCTTCCCGCTAATCCGCGCTGGAGGCTCGTTTCCGCCGTCTCCTCGGCGAGGCGTGACCAGCCGCAATCGGCTCGCGCGCCGAAAAGCCTGCCTACGTCACGTAGTACATGAAGGGTTCGGCGAGAGGCGTTCCCCTCGGCCGTCGCGGTTGCAGCATGGTCCGCGGCGGGCTCGCCCGCCGTAGCCTCGGCGAAGGCGGGCGGCCTCGGCTACACGAAGACCCGCCGATCCGCGTCCATCCGTGTCCAACCGTGGTTGATCCCTCGCGGAGCGGTTCGGTTCTGACGGTGCCCGTCGGAAAAGCAAAACGCCGGTCCCGAGGGACCGGCGTTGCTCAAAGGAAGCCTCTTCAGCTTACAGCTTCTTCGTCAGCTGCAGCGAGTAGCTGCGGCCGCGGGCGAGGCTGTTGTGCACCGAGGGCTCGTAGCCGCGGGAATCGGCGGAGAGCGGCGGCTCAAGGTTGAACAGGTTGTTCACGCCGAAGCGCACGCTGGTGTCGTTCAGCCAGCGGTTGCCGCCGGCGAAACGGTACGAGAGGTGCAGGTTGTAGCTCGTG
>JAURJO010000531.1 GCA_030832235.1 Verrucomicrobiota bacterium | reverse complement strand
TGCGCGCCGAGCTGGGGAAGCAGAGTAAAAGCCAACACGGCCGCCAGACTTCGCAAAGGCTGAAGGCTCTGAAACAAAGGGGCAAACGCTGCAAACCCGCGCAACATCACACTCACTCTCCCTATCAAGCGTCATTGGGTCAACAGGAAATAGGGTAAACTCCTCATTTTCGAGGCAGGCGGATGGGGTCACGCCGAAGGGGTCTGCCTGTTACGTGTTAGATCTCTGTTTGCTCCGTTACCTCCTGTTCCAGGCCCGCGGGCAGGCCGAGGGGGTCAGCCTGTTACAGGTCAGCCGATCTCACTGTAGCTCTTAGTCGCGGCGCCCGCGCCGCGACCTGGCCTTTCGGCAATCAAGGGACCTGGTCGCCGATTCCATCATCCGGGGCACCCGGAATCCGCGATCGAAAATACCGCTCCTTGGAGACCCTCGAACGAAAGGAGATCCTGAGTCACCGGAGGCAGGCGGCCTCGGCTACTCCAGCCTCTCCTACGATGAATCTCTCTCCCGGCTACTCTTGCGCCTTTTCGCGGCCATCAACGGATCGGCCGCCGGAACGCGCAAAAAGCGCGGAACGAAATCCAGCGGGATACGGTAACGATCTCAGCCCGCGCCGCCGCCGGCGGCCTGGGACTCGGCTTTGAAGGCGGAGCGAACGCTGGCGGCGAGGTAATCGCCGTTCATGCGCGAGATGAAGTCGTGCGAGATGAGCTTCGGGCAGGCGGCACTGCACTCGTACTGATTGCTGCAGTTGCCGAAGCCGGCCTCGTCCATGGTCTTCACCATCGCCAGCACGCGGCGGTCGCGCTCGGCCTGGCCCTGGGGCAACAGGCCCAGGTGGCTGACTTTGGCGGAGACAAAGAGCATAGCGCTGGCGTTTTTGCAGGCGGCGACGCAGGCCCCGCAGCCGATGCACTGCGCGGCGTCCATCGCGAGGTCGGCCGCGCCCTTGGGCACGGGCAGCGCGTTGGCATCGCAGGCCGAGCCGGCGCGCGCGGTGATGAAGCCGCCGGACTGCTGGATGCGATCGAAGGCGCTGCGGTCGGTGATAAGGTCCTTGATGACCGGGAACGGCTTGGCGCGGAACGGCTCGAGCGTGATGACAGCACCGTCGCTGAAGCTGCGCATGTAGGTCTGGCAACTGGCGACGCCGCGGTGCGGACCGTGGGGCTTGCCGTCGATGACCAGGGAGCAGGTGCCGCAGATTCCCTCGCGGCAATCGTGCGCGAAGGCGATCGGCTCCTCACCGCGACGCTCGAGGTCGTCGTTCACGACGTCGAGCATCTCGAGCAGGGACATGTTCGGATTAAGGTCCGAGGCCTGGTACTCGACGAACCGGCCGGTCTCGCCGGGGCCGGCCTGGCGCCAGACACGGAGGGTGACCGAGATGTTTTTCACGGAGGTTTCGGCGACCATGGAGGAAAGGGATTTTCGATTGAGGCGATTGACGATTTACGAATCACGACTGCGCGCGGTACGCAGGTTCGGTGAACGTCCGAGGGATCACTTGTACGATCGCACGCTCATTTTCACGTGCTCGTAGTTGAGCGGCTCGGTATTGCGGAGCGGGGCCTGGCCCTCGCCTTGGAATTCCCAGGCGGCGACGTGGCCGAACTTCTCGTCGTCGCGCTTGCACTCGCCGTCGGGATATTGGTGCTCCTCGCGGAAGTGACCGCCGCAGCTTTCCTCGCGCGCGAGGGCGTCGCGGCACATCAATTCGCCGAGCTCGATGAAGTCGGCCACGCGGCCGGCGCGCTCGAGGGCTTGATTGAGTGACTCGCCGGACCCGGGGACATGGACATCGGCCCAGAACTCCTCGCGCAGCTTCGGGATTTCCTGCAGCGCCTTCTCGAGGCCCGCGCGGGTACGGGCCATGCCGCAGTGGTCCCACATGAGTTTGCCGAGACGGCGATGGAAGGCGTTGACCGGCTGGCGGCCCTTGGTCGCGAGCAGACGGCGCGTCATGGCGGCGACGTTCTCCTCGGCCTGCTGGAACTCGGCGCGGTCGGTCGACGGCTTCGCGTTGGGTTTCTGGCCCGCGAGGTAATCGCCAATCGTGTAGGGGATGACGAAGTAGCCGTCGGCCAGACCCTGCATGAGCGCGGAGGCGCCGAGGCGATTGGCGCCGTGGTCGGAGAAGTTGGCCTCGCCGAGCACGAACAGGCCCGGAATGTTGGACATCAGGTTATAATCCACCCAAAGGCCGCCCATCGTGTAGTGCACGGCCGGGTAGATTCGCATCGGCGTGCGGTAGGCGTTCTCGTTGGTGATCTCGTGGTAGATGTCGAAGAGGTTGCCGTAGCGCTCGCGCACGCCGGCCTCGCCGAGACGCCGGATGGCGTCGGAGAAATCGAGGTAGACGCCGAGGCCGGTCTCGCCGACCCCGCGGCCCTCGTCGCACATGCGCTTGGCGGCGCGCGAGGAGACGTCGCGCGGGGCGAGGTTGCCGAAGCTCGGGTAGATGCGCTCGAGGAAATAGTCGCGGGCCTCGTCGGGGATCGAGTTCGGGTCCTTGCGGCAGTCCTCCGCGCGCTTCGGCACCCAGATGCGGCCGTCGTTGCGGAGGGACTCCGACATGAGGGTGAGCTTGGACTGGTAATCACCCGAGACGGGGATGCAGGTCGGGTGGATCTGCGTGTAGCACGGGTTGCCGAAGCAGGCGCCGCGCTTGTAGGCGCGCCAGATCGCGGTGGTGTTGGAACCGCGGGCGTAGGTGGAGAGGTTGAAGACGTTGCCGTAGCCGCCGGTGGCCAGGATCACGGCGTCGGCCGAGTGACGCACCAGTTTGCCGGTGACGAGATCCCGCGTGATGACGCCCTTGGCGTGGCCGTCGACCACGACGAGGTCGACCATCTCGTGCTGCGTGACGAGCTGGACCGTCCCCTGGCCGACGGTGCGGGAGAGCGCGGAGTACGCACCGAGCAGGAGCTGCTGGCCGGTCTGGCCGCGAGCGTAGAACGTGCGCGAAACCTGGGCGCCGCCGAAGGAACGGTTGGCGAGGAGCCCGCCGTACTCACGGGCGAACGGCACACCTTGCGCGACGCACTGGTCGATGATGTTGACGGAGACCTCGGCGAGCCGGTGAACGTTGGCCTCGCGGGCGCGGTAGTCGCCGCCCTTGATGGTGTCGTAGAAGAGCCGGTAGACGCTGTCGCCGTCGTTCTGGTAGTTCTTGGCGGCGTTGATGCCGCCCTGCGCGGCGATGGAATGGGCGCGGCGCGGGCTGTCGTGGAAGACGATGCACTTCACCCGGTAGCCGAGGTCGGCGAGCGAGGAAGCGGCGGACGAGCCGGCGAGGCCGGCGCCGACGACGATGACCTCGTACTTCCGCTTGTTGGCGGGGTTCACCAGCCGGATCTCGGCCTTGTGCTTGCGCCACTTGTCGGCCAGCGGGCCGGCGGGAATCCTGGATTCGAGTTTGGCCATGGCGGGGGATCAGCGTTGGGCGGGAAGAGAGGAGGAGACGGCGACCGTGCGTTTGGCGGCGGCCGTGCCGGCCGCGGGCTTCACGGCACCGGTGAGGATGGCGCCGGGGATCGCGATATTGCCGAGAAGGTACAAGGCGCAGAGGACGGTGACGGCGCGGCGCAGACCGCCCGCCCAGCGGAGATTCCGCAGGCCGAAGGTCTGGAACATCGAGTCAACGCCGTGCAGCAGGTGCAGCGTAAGGAGGCCGACGGCCACGATGTAAAACAGCGAGACGACCGGGTGGGTGAACCCGAGGTACACCATGCTGTACACATCGTGCACCGCGGCGCCTTTGGTCACCACGGGGAAGCCGAGCACGTTGAACTCGTTCGCCATGGTGTAAGCCGGCAGCGCGGTCTTGAACGTGCCCGCCTGCGCCGCGCCGAGTGTGAAGTGCGCGAGGTGATAGACGATGAAGGCGAGGACGACCACGCCGCTGTGCTTCATGTAGCGCGAGGCAAGCACCGCCTGCAGCCAGCGCGTCGAGGCGTAGCCCTCGGGGCCCCGGGCCGCGCGGTTCTCCAGGGAGAGCGCGACCGCGGCCCAGATGTGGATGACCACGCAGGCCAGCAGCACGAGGCGCACCCCCCAGAGGGCGCCACCCAAGGACTGCAGGAAATGGGCGTAGCCGTTGATCTTGTCGGGATGCGCGAAGATCTGGAGATTGCCGACGAGGTGCCCGATCACGAAGCCGACGAGCACGAGGCCCGTGACCGCCATCAGGAACTTGCGGCCGATCGAGGAACCAAAAAGCAGGCGAGCGAGATTCATTGCGGGAAAGGGCCTTGGGAGAAGCGCAATTTACGCGGAAAATCGATGACGCCCCCGTCGAAGTAAAGGCGCCCGCCCGCCGCCTCCCGCTTATTAGGGAGCCTAACCCCGAGGAGAAGAAACCGGCCCGCCACGGGCCGCTTTCCCGCGCGATTTCAGGGCCGAGGCAACGGACGCAGCAGCGCGAATTTTCCGCTCGCGGCGGGCGCGATGAACTTCCGCCGGAACGCGGTCACGCGCGCCCGGTCGCCGATGAGGCCGCCGAGCGCCGTCTCCACCGCGGCGTGGTCCGCCGATTCATCCGCCACGTAGTGGAAGTCCCACCGCGTTTCCCCAGTCTGCACCAGTGAGTAGTGCCAGCAGCTGAATCCAGCTGGCAGCGCGGCGTCGATGTCGGTGGGCGAAACGAGCGAACCGTCGGCGCGGAAATGCAGGTTTCCCTCGCGTCCCAGCAGCCGGAATCCGCTCGGGAACCGCTGCACGATGTCACCCGTATGATAGCGCAGAAGCGGCATGGCCTCGCGACCCCGGGTCGTCACATGGATCTGGTACACCCCGGGCAAGGCGGCGCGCCACGGCACCAGCTCGATGAACGCGTTCTCCTCGACCACGCGCTGGTTGTCACGGAATGCGTCGCCGACGAACAGATAGCCCGCCTCGGTCGAGCCGTAGAGGTCGACCTGCGGCGCAGGAAAAACCTCGGCGACGCGCCGGCCGTGCTGCGTGCTGGCCTTGCCGTACGTGAGGATCACAGCGCGCACGCTCGGCACGCTCGCCCCGCGGCGCCGCGCCGCCCGCGCGAGCAGCGAAAGGTAAACCGGCTCGCCCTCGATCACCTCCGGCTTCACCGCCTGCAACTCCAGCACGATCCGGTCCCACTCGCTCTCGGGAAACGCGAACGGGTCGCTCGAGAGATTCAAATAGACCGTGCCATCGAAGTACCGGTGCGGGAACGGATGATCCTCGTAGGGGCAAAGGTTGCTCGAGCAACCGACCGGCGCGAGGACGCACTTGCGGTAGGGCCGGTCCGTGAACTCGCGCAGCACCGGCGAGGCCCGGTAGGCGCGCGCCGTCTGCGCGTTCCACCAGCCTTCTTCCATGATCACCGTCATCGGCGACTGCGTCGTGCCGCCCGTGCTCTCGTACTCGTATTTTTTCGCCGCCAGCCCGCGCTCGATCTCCGCGTAGTCAGCGAAGAACGCCTGATGCCCGCGTTCCACGATCTCCCGCTTAGAGAGCACGGGAATATCCTGGAAACACGCCCACCGCAACGGATCCGCGTGCAGCGGGAAACGCCGGCCGTAGAGAGGGCTGCGGCCGTAGATCAGCCGCACCTCGCGCTCGAGCTCCGCCGGAACCCGGTCGCCTTCGGCGGACCCGAGCGTCCCGGGGCTGTTGGCGAAAAGCGGAGAGGCGATCATCACGGCACCGCGAGCAAACTTCCGCACGGAGGGTTGTCAAACGACGCGACCCGCCGCGTCACGCCCGCCGCCGGTGCGCGTCAAACAGCATCAGCGCGTTCAACACGAGCGCGTGCGTGATGCCGCCGCTGCGCGCGAGGGCCAGCACCTCGTCGATGGGGCGCAGCTCGACCGCGATCTCCTCGTCGGTATCCCACTCCTGGTCGTGCGCGCGCACCGCGTTCTCCACCAGCACGTAATGGCAGCGGTTGGACTGGATCGCTGGGTTGGGGTGCACGGAACCGAGCAGGCGCGCGGCGCCGCCCGTGTAACCGGTCTCCTCGCGCAGTTCGCGCAAACCCGTCTCCACCGGATCCTCCCCGGCCTCCATCACGCCGCCGGGGATCTCGAGCGAGAACTCGCTGATCCCGAAACGGAATTGCCGCACCAACACGAGCCGGCCGTCGGGCGTTACCGCCACGACGTTCACCCAGTCGGGCGGGCGCAACACCACGAATTCGCGCGTGGTGCCACGGACCGGGTGGTGGAAATCAACCCCGTGGACCGCCAGCACCCGCGTGGTGAGCTGAACTCGCTCCCCGCGTTTTTCCCAACGCGAAGGACCGGAGGCGGCAGGCTTTTTCTCGCTCATCAGGGCAAAAAAACGCCTCCCGGCCGGAGCGCGGGAGGCGAAAGTCGAACGACTCGCGGGTCGCTTACTTCTTCGAGGGAACCTTCAGCTTCTGTCCCACCGAAAGCTTGTTCCAGTTCACGCCGGGATTCACCGCCTGGAGATCCTGGACCGAAACGCCGAGCGTCTTGGCGATCTTCGTGCCGCCGTCGCCCGCCTTCACAATGTACTCGCCGGGGCCGGCCGCCGCGGGACCGCCGCCCTTTTTCCCGCCTTTGTCGGCCACGACCGGCTTCTTCATCGCGTCCTCGAGCTTGGTGATCGAAGTCTGGAATTCACCGAGTTTGCCTCCGACCGCGTTGAAAGCCTCCTGCGTGGAGTTGCGCAGTTCGCGCACTTCCTTGGCCGCGCGCTCCGCCGAGGCGGCCGCGCCCGAGGCCGAGGCCTCGATACCGTCGATCTTCTCGATCTTCGGCTGGTGGTCAGCCACGGCCTTGTTGGCCTTGGAAGCCTGCGCGAGCGCCAGGCCCCCGAGAATCACGCCGACGAGGCCGACGATGATGCCGCCGATCGGCAGCATGCTGTTATTTTCGCGAGAAATCGTGTCCATGGAGAGAGGAGATTTTTGACGACAAGGCGAATCCGAGGACGACGCAAGCCGAGATTCGACCCCGCCCGCCGCAGTGCAAAGCGCGCGGCGCGGCGATGGGGTTAGCACGGTTTTCTTGTGCCCGGAATCCGCGAAGTTAGCCTCCGCCCATCGCCCATGCCGCCCTCCATCGCCTCCGTGGAAACCTTCGTGGCGCGCTATCCGGTGACCGGCCGCTTCCGCTATCTGCCAGCGCGAGGCGCCAAATCGCCCACCCGCGACACCGTGGTCGTGCGGATTCGCGACGACGCCGGCGGCGAGGGCTGGGGCCAGAGCGTGCCCTCTCCGACGTGGAGCTACGAGACGCTCGAAAGCGTGCGGACGACCATCGACGGCCACCTCGGCCCGGCGCTGATCGGAATCGATCCAGCCGATGCGGAGGCGGTGGCGGGCGTGCTCAATCGCGTGATCGCGCCGTCGTTCTCCACCGGGCAGCCGATCGCCAAGGCCGGGATCGATCTCGCGTTATTCGATCTCAACGGGCGGCGCGAAGGCCGCACCGCCGCGCAAGTGTGGGGACGGAAAGGGCGGCGCGAAGTGACGCTCAGCTGGACCGTCGATGCCGCGACGCCGGCCGAGGCGGAGGCGACGGTGGCGGAGGCCCGATCGCGCGGCTTCCGGAATTTTAACCTCAAGGCCGGCCGCGACGCCGCCGCGGACGTCGCTGTCGCGGCTGAGGTGCGGCGGCTGGCGCCTGATGCGTTCATCTGGGCGGACGCAAACGGCGGTTACGACGTGGCGACCGCCCGAAATGTCGCGCGTCTTCTCGCCGATCTAGGCCTCGCCGCACTGGAACAACCGCTCCCGGCGAATCATTTGACCGGCTACCGCGAACTCCGCCGCGACCGGACTTTGCCGATCCTGATGGACGAAGGCGTCGTCTCGCTCACCGACCTCCGCGAGTTCCACGCACTCGGGTTGCTCGACGGCGTGGCGATGAAGGTTTCGCGCTGCGGCGGCCTCACGGAGGCGGCGCGCCTCACGGCGTATCTGCGCGAGCACGGCCTGCTTTTCTTCGCCAGCGGCCTGACCGATCCCGACGTCGCGTTCGCGGCCAGCCTGCAGCTTCTCGGTGCGTGGGACCTACCCCACCCCGCCGCCCTCAACGCGCCGCAATACCTCGGCGGCTCGATCCTCACGACGTCCGTCGCCGTGCAAGGCGACCGCGCCCTCGTTCCGAACGGACCCGGTCTGGGAGTGGAAGTCGATGTCGCCCGCCTGGCCGGACTCGCTTGAGTTCGGTGCGGCGACCAGGCGGATCTCGGATTATCGACCTGCGCGACGGAGCCGCGCCGAACACAGGATTTTTTCTCGCGTCCCTCGCCTCCGCGCCGCGTCCTCACTCCACCCCGATTCACACCAACATGAGCCCCCTGTTCCGAAACCTAGCCTCCTCCCTGCTCGTCGCCGGCCTTGCGGCCGTCGCTTCCGCCGCCCCGGCGGCCAAACCGCTGAAGGTTCTCCTGATCACCGGCGGCTGCTGCCACGATTACGCCAACCAGAAGGACCTGCTGAAAGCCGGTCTGGAGAAGCGCATCAACGTGGTCGTCGACCACCTGCACACGCCCGACAAGAGCACCAAGCCGCCGCTCGAGTGCCTCACCAACCCGGGCTACGCCAAGGGATATGATCTCGTCATCCACGACGAATGCGCCGCCGCGGCCGACGACGCCGCGCAGGTCGCCAACGTCCTGAAGCCCCACGTCGACGGGACCCCGGGTGTCGCCCTCCACTGCGCGATGCACAGCTACCGCGTGGTGAAGGATTTCGCGCGGCCGCAGGCCCCCGGTTCACCCGGCGCGCTCTGGTTCGACTTCCTCGGCCTGCAGTCCAGCGGCCACGGTCCGCAGTCGCCCGTCGCCATCACCTACAACAACACCTCCCACCCGATCACCAAGGGCCTCGCCAATTGGACGACCATCAACGAGGAGCTCTACAATAACGTGCAGCCGCCCTCCGTGTTTCCCCGCCACACCTCGCTGGCGAGCGGTCGCCAGACGCAGACCAACAAGAAGGACGGGACCAAAAAGGAGGCCGAGGCCGTCATTGTCTGGACAAATGAGTTCGGCCCCAAGAAGGCGCGCGTCTTCTGCACCACAATCGGACACAACAACGACACCGTGCAGGACCCGCGCTACCTCGATCTGGTCGCCCGCGGCACGCTCTGGGCCGCCGGCAAGCTCGAGGCGGACGGCAAGCCTTCCGCCGGCTACGGCCGCTGAGCAGCGCCTTCTCTGTTAGCGTTTCATTTCGCGGCCCCGCGTTCCGGCGTTTCCGGCGCGGGGTCGCGGCTTTTTCGCGTGCCGCCGGCGAGGGCCTGCCTTTGGGTCGCGCGGCGCCGGCAGGTGGACGCACCCAACTTCGCCATTTGCGCACCCGCTCCTCCCGCATCCCCTTACCGCCATGATCGAAGCGTCCCGCGTCTCCAAATCCTACGAAACCCCGGCCGGCCCCGTCAGCGTGCTCCGCGACCTCGATCTTCGCGTCGGCGCCGGCGAATCCGCGGCGATCATCGGTCCCTCCGGCAGCGGCAAGACCACCTTGCTCAACCTGCTCGGCGCCCTCGATCAGCCGTCGTCCGGCTCCATCCACGTCGGCGGCGAGGAACTCGGTAAACTCGACGCGGCCGCGGCGGCCCGCTTCCGCAACCGCACCATCGGATTCGTCTTCCAGCTCCACTATCTGCTGCCGCAGTGCAGCGTCCTCGAAAACGTCCTCGTGCCGCGGCTCGCCGGCGGCTGGGAGGAACCCGAGGCGGAAACCCGCGCGCGCGCCGAGGCCCTGCTCCAGCAGGTCGGACTGCAGGACCGCCTCGGGCACCGTCCGTTTCAACTTTCCGGCGGCGAACAACTGCGTGTCGCCATCGCCCGCGCGCTCATCAACCGGCCCAAGCTTATTCTCGCCGACGAACCCACCGGTTCCCTCGACCCGACCACCGGCGAGCGCATCGCCGATCTTTTTCTCCGCACGCAGGAGTCGGCCCACGTCGCCCTCGTCGTCGTCACCCACAATCCCGGCCTGGCCCGCCGCCTCAACCGTACTTACCGCCTCGCCGACGGCAGACTCGTCGACTGACGCGCGGCCATGAACGTAACCCGCTATCTACTGCGCAGCGTCACCCACCACCGGTACGCCCATCTGGGCACGCTGGCCGGCGCCATCCTGGGCGCCACGGTGCTGCTCGGCGCCCTCTTCGCCGGCGACTCCGTCCGCGTGTCGCTCCGCCGCATCGCGGCGGAGCGCACCGGCCAGGCCACGCATGTCCTCACCTCCGGCGACCGTTTTTTCCGGGCTGCGCTCGCCGGCGATGTCGCCGCCACCACCGGGTCCGCCGCCGCACCGGCGTTGCTCTCCCGCGGCAACGTCGTCCACGCACGCACTCAAGCCCGCGTGCCCAAGGTCCAGCTCGTGGGCGTGACCGACGCCTTCTGGACCCTCGCCCCGGAGCCGGCCCGCGTCGCGCTCACACCCGCGGCGTCCGCCGTCGCCGTCAACGAGACGCTTGCATTGCAGCTCAACGTCACGGTCGGCGACACCCTCGTCGTCCGCCTGCAACGCCCCGGCGTGGTGCCGGGCAGCGCGCCGATCGCCGGCGGCGACAGCTCACTGCAGACGCTCCGTTGCACCGTCACGGCGATCGTCGACGCCGGCTCGTTCGGTCGCTTCTCGCTCGAGGCCACGCAGGTGCCCGCCGCGACGGTCTTTCTGCCGCTCACGCGACTGCAGGAAGCGATGGAGCAGCCGGACCGGGCGAACTTGGTGCTGATCGACGCGCGCCGCGCGACCAGCGCACCCGCCGCGGCACTGCCGCGGGTTACCCGCCTCGCCGATTACGGTTTGTCCCTCACCTGGATGGAAACCGCGCGGGCCTTCGAGATCGCCTCACCGCGGATCTTCATCGACGAGGGAATCGCCGCCGCGATCACGCGCGCCCTGCCCGCCGCCCAGCCGGTCACGTCCTACTTGGTGAACGAATTCCGCCGCGGCGACCGCGCGACACCCTACTCCATCGGCACCGCCGTACCGGCGGCGGCCGCGCCGTTTCTGCCCGCGGATCTCGGACCGCGCGAGATCGTGCTCAACGACTGGCTGGCGACCGACCTCGGCGCTTCGCCGGGCGACGACGTGACAATCCGTTACTTCCAAACCGGCGCCGCTGGCGCGCTCACGGAAAGTTCGGCGTCGTTCCGCGTCCGTGCCATCACGCCGCTCACCGGACTCGCCGCCGACCGCGCGTGGATGCCCGCCTTTCCCGGCATCACCAACACCTCGAGCCCGCGCGACTGGGAGGCGGGACTGCCGCTCGATCTGAAGCGCATCCGCCCGCAGGACGACCGCTACTGGGAGGAACATCGCGGCACGCCGAAGGCGTTCTTCTCCCCCGCCGCGGCCCGCGAGATGTGGTCGACCGCGTGGGGCACGCAGACGGCGTTCCGACTCGCCGAGCCGCGCGAAAGTGAGGTCGCGGTGCAGACGGCGCTCCTGCGCGAACTGCATCCGGAACTAGGCCGGCTGACGGTCCGCGACTTCGCCGCAGCCGCGGCCGGAGCCGCCAGTCCCGCGGTGGACTTCGGCGGGCTGTTCGCCGGGATGAGTTTCTTCCTGATCATCGCCGCGCTGGGCCTCGTCGCGATGCTCTTCCAATTCAGTCTGCTGATGCGGGGGCGCGAGGACGCGTTGCTGGCGGCGGTGGGCGTGCCCGCCGCACGGATCCTACGTTGGCGTCTCGCTGAGGGGGCCGTGCTGCTGTCGCTGGGCGCGCTCGCCGGACTCCCGCTGGCCGTCCTCTACACGCGCGGCATCCTGCGCTTCCTCTCCTCGATCTGGAATCCGGGCGGAGGCGACGCGTTCGCCTTCGCCGCCTCGGCCGCCAGCGTCGGCGGCGGGTTGGCCGGATTCCTCACGCTCTCCCTTTTTTCGCTCTGGCTCGCCCTGCGTCGCTCCACCCGCCGCGCGCTCTCGGTGCGGTTGGCCGGGAATGCGGAGGAGGCTCCGCCTCCGCCGGAAGCGCCCCTCCGCGCGCGCCGGTTCGCCGTCGGGGCGGCCGTCACGGCCATCGCGGCGCTGGTCCTCTCCGGCCGAGGGCTGCCTCCGCAGGCGGCGTTTTACCTCGCCGGCTTCGCGCTCCTCGCGGCGGGCCTCGCGTGGCTGCGCGCCTCGCTCACCACTCCCGCGGGAACCACAGCCGGCACCGCTCTCGACGCGCGTCGCCTTGGGGCCCTCAACCTGCGCGCGCGGCCGTCGCGCAGCCTCACCGTCACCGGATTGATCGCCACCGCCGTCTTCATGGTGCTCTCCGTGGCGTCGTTCCGGAAGAATGTCGGCGACGCGTGGCTCCGACGCGAAAGCGGCACCGGCGGCTTCGCCATCCGGATCGAGACCACCGCGCCGCTTAACCCCGCGCGCGACCGCACGGATGGCACCTTTGATCTTTTCACGCCTTTCGCCGGCGATCTCGGCGCCGTCTTGCCGTTGCGCGCCGGAGCCGGCGACAACGTTAACTGCTTCAATCTAAATACCACCTCGCAACCCCAGCTCCTCGGGGTGCCGGCTCGCCGTCTCGCGGAGCTCGGCGCGTTCCGTCCGAAGGCGACCGGCGCCGGTGGCGTCACGGGCTGGAACCTGCTCGCGCGGAACGACGCCGCCGGCGCGTTGCCGGCGTTCGTCGATGAGAACACCCTCCTCTGGGCGCTGAAGCGGAAAGTCGGCGACGAGCTGGAATACGCCGACGAGGCGGGTCGGACCTTCCGCGTGCGGATAGCGGGAACGATCACGGACTCCATCTTCCAAGGCTACCTGCTGATCGACGAGGCGGCGCTACTCGCACGCTTCCCGTCGCATCCGGGCTACACCGTGTTTCTCGCCGACGCGGCGCGCCCCGAATCGATATCGTCGCTCCTGCCTCGCCTGCAGGCCGCCGCCGGCGACTTGGGCGGCAAGGTCGAGACAACGCGCGACGTCCTCGCGAGCTTCCATCGCATCGAGAACACCTACCTCGCGATCTTCAACGTCCTCGGGTCGCTGGGCGTCGTACTCGGCAGTCTCGGGCTGGCCGTCGTGCTCGCGCGCAATCTCCGCGAGCGCCGCGGTGAATTCGCCACCCTCGGCGCGGTCGGCATCCCCGACACGATCCTCGCGCGGATGGTCCGCGCCGAGTACGGCACCCTCGTGCTGCGCGGCATCACGATCGGCGCCCTCGCCGCCGCCGTCGCCGTGGGTCCCAATCTCACGGCACTCCCGGCCGTCCCGACGCTCCTGCTCGTCGCCGGCCTGCTCGCCGGCATCGTCGGCCTCAACCTCGCGACCGGCGCCCTCGTGTTCCGACGCGCCGTACGCGACCTCCGCCCCGCCCTCGCTCAAGGCGCCGACTGAGTACGACCGAAGGCATTGCATCGACGAGGAGAGCGCTTTGGTTGTACCCGTGCCGACGGTCATCCTTCTCGCACCACTGTTCCTGTTGTTCGAACTGTGGCAGCTGGTTCTCGGTGAACGCTACCTCGGGGTGAAACAGATCGCTCGAGGCGTGGATCCGCGCGCCTTGGGTCTGGGTGAGGCCACGGCCTTCTGCTGGAGCGCGATGCTGGTCCTTTACTGGGTCTGGATGATGCTGCTGCTTGTGCCGCCGTTCTGCCGCGTGCACGGCGCGGGGTTGTTGCTGGTGAGCATGCTCGGTTTTTCACTGCGCCGCGGCTGTCCGCTGAAGCGGGTCCTTGTCATTCTCACGTTCGAAGGTGCGATTCGCATCGGCCTGCTCATCTCGCTCGGCGGGATGGCGTGGCGACGGTTTCTGGCTTGAACCGGGGCCGGCGCGTACTGCGGGGGATACAGCGCCGTCAGGAAACGTCATCGACCCTGCGCTACGTTCATCTCCGCGGCAAACGGCCGCGGCTACACCCCATGCGCATGCTGATGAAAATCGCCCCGGTGCAGCCGAGGGCGTTTACCCGCCTGCGGCGGGTTCCTCTCGGGGTTTCGGAAAACCCTCCAGCCTCGCTTACCGCGAGCACGCTTCAGGGCAGCGACGTACGCTCGAGCGCGGTGAGTTCGCGCAGCCGCTCCAGCGCCGGAACGTGGTTCATCGTTTCGAGGAATTCCCATGCCGCGAGCACGCGGCGGTAGAAAAGGATCCGGGCCGCCGCGGTGCGCTGGTCGAGATCGTCGGCCGGCGGACGCGACTCGGGCACGGACATGGCGCGAGAAGGCGCGCGCGATCCACCAGGAAGCCGCATGCGGACCGCGGCCTCGCGCACGGCGGCCTCGGCCGAGGCGTGTGCCCACGCTCCGACCTTCTCGCGGCGCGTCGCGCCCCAGGACGTCACCGCCTCGGCCTTCGCAACATCAAGGCGGGCGGGATGCGCGTAGCCCGAGCGCCAGTACATCTCGTTCAACAGAGGATCGCCGCCGCGGGTGGTCATGAAGTTTCGTCCCTGGTCCTCGAGATCGAGCAGACGTTTTTCGAACGCGAGCGCGGCGCCGGTCAGCCCGGAGATTTCGCCGGCGAGCACCGCCTTCTTCCACGCCGGACGCACCACTTCGTTCCAAGCGCGCCGCGTTTCATCAGGGCCGCCACGGGAACGTCCGCCACCACCCCGGCGTTCACCCGCCGGGGTGTCGCCTTCGAGCGCGGCTCGCGTCGCGGCGAGGAGCCGGGGGCCGGCGGAAGGAGCCTGCTCGGAGATGCGCCGCATGAAGCGCGCGTACTGCTCCTCACGCTCGCGCAGCGCGGGTGACTTCGCGGTGATCCGGCCGGTATCGACCGCCCAGCGGTAAGCAGTCACCGCGGCGGCGGCACGCGGCGTAAGCTCCGGATCCTCCGCGATGCGCTCGATGGCGCGTGCCCACGTTTCGAGATAGTACTCCGAGGTGGCGCGGGGCTTGTCGATCGTGGCGTCCACCAGCGTGGCGGCCTCATGGGCCTCGGCGAGCGACCGGCGACCCGGACCGGTCTCGGCGAGGGTGAAAAGATCGTAGCCCAGAAGGGCCTCAGGCACGTAGCGCTCGTAACCGGCCCAGGAGTCGGGATCCGGCGCCGGATCGCAACCGGCGGCGGGAGACGCCTGATCGGTCGCGGTGAAGCCGGCAGCGGCGAGGGCCGGCTGCGCGGCAGTGGTTCGGAGCCAGGCGGGACGACGGGAGAACCATTCCGCGGGTGGCGCGACCTCTCGCGTGACTCCCAGCTCGTGGAATCCACCCGAGTGGCACTGCGTCATCACGAAGACCACCCGGCCGCGACCGATGCCGTCGGCCAGCACGCGCCGCAATTCGGCGACGCCGAGGGTTTCCGCGTTGTCGGTGGACCAGGAATCACGCCCCTCCCCGCGCCGCAGCTGCCACATCGTGATCAGGCTCTCGGGGTTTTCGCCGCGCGACTCAGTACCGTGGTCGCCGATGAAAAGGTAGAGGGTACCGCCACCCCGCACGACCGGGAGGATCTCCTCACGCAACGCGCCGAGGAAACTCGCGCGCGTGGCGGGACGGTTGTTTTTCAACGGACCGGCGAGCCACGATTCGACGAGGCGCCCGTCGCGCTGCACCTGCCGGCGAACATCCGCGAGGAGCGGGGCTTCACCCTCGCGGTTGCCGATGCCGAAGAAAACCCAGTGCGGACGGTCGCCGTGACGCCGCTCGAAGTAGGTCGCGAACGCCTTGGCCTGCAGGTACTGGGAATAGTTGTTCGAGAGCGGCGTCCCGCCTCCGGAAAGCAGCACGAAGACATCGCGCGGCGGTCCACTCGCAACCGGAGCGTTGGCGCAACCCGCCAAGGCGAACAACGCCAACAGCAGAAGGGCGGTCGGAAGAAGTCGCGGGATCACGGCGGCGCAAGCCACGGCGAGGCGGCGCCGCGACGCAATCCCGCGGTCAGGACTTCGGCAGCACAGTGACGCGGCTCACGCGATCGCGACCGAGATACTGCTTGGCGAGCGCGCTGAGCTCAGCGGCGGTGATCGCCTCGATGTCGGCCGAGCGCGAGCGCGCCCAGTCGAGGACTTCGGGCTTCTCCTGCGCGCGGGCGAGGACGGACTGGAGCCAGTAGGAGTTGGTGCGCAGCGACTCGCGGGTCGAAGTGCGGGCCGGGAGACGAGCCCGCTCCAATTCCTCGACGGTGACGCCGTTCCGCGCGAGGTCATCCGCGAGGTCAACCACCGCCTCACGCACCTTCGCGGCGGTGGCGGGATCGACGTCGATACTCGAGGTGATATAGCCGTAGCCCATGAAGGTATCGCTCGTGCTGCTCCCCGCGCGCGGGCTGTAGGTGCCGCCCATCTCCTCGCGGATCTTCACGCGCAGCCGGTCGCTGAAGACGCTCGCGAGCATCGTGAGGCGGCGTGTGCGGCGGATGTCGGAGGCGTCGGTCGTGGGCCAGTAGAGGGAGACCACACCCTTGGGAATCTCGGAGCTGATGCGGTACTCACGCGTGAAAGGCTCCTTGGGAAAGGAGACGCGCCGCAGTTCCGCGTGATCGGGCCGTGGATCGCGCGGCGGAAGCGCGCCGAGTGTACGGGCAACGGCATCGATCGTGGCGTCGACGTCCAGATCGCCGATCACGGCAACCTCGATCGCGCCATGCTTCAGCTGGGGAGAAAGCCACTCGCGAACCTCGTCGAGCGTGCGCGCCATGAGCACGTCGCGCGGAGGAACGCCGAAACGATGGTCGCCCCCGGCGATCAGGCTCGCGACCTCGGTGGAGAGCGGACCATTGGGCGTGTGCTCGAAGCCCGTGAACATCTGCTCCATGCCGGTGCGGACCTGCCGCAACGCCTCGGGACGGTAACCCGGGTCGGTGAGATGGGCCGTCAGCAATTGCAGCGTGAGGAGCAGGTCGGCACGGGTCGTCCCGCCCGGCCCGCCGCCGCGGCCCCCGCGGCCGCCTCCGGCGTTGCCGAACTCGAGGGCGTCGGAACCGATCCGGACACCGATGGAGGCGTTGCGGCCCGCGAGCAGACGGCGCAGGTCGTCGACGCTGTGGCGGCCGAGGCCGCCCGCCGTGAATGCGCTGTTCGCCAGCATGGCCAGGCCGCGGCGGTCGGCGGGCTCCGTCAGGCCGCCGGAGCCGACGCGAGCGCTGACGCGCAATCCGGCCTCGAAGTCCGTGCGCTTCAGGTTGAGGCGGACGCCGTTGGCGAAGGTGACGAGCGTGACATCGAGGTCGGCGACCTGTTCCCGCTTCACTACCTTGCCCGGAACGCCGAAGTCGGTGTAGGCCCACTTCGCCTCGACCTCCGAGGCGGGCGCGGCGACAGGAACCTTCGCGGAAGCGGCGTGGGCGCCGAGGATGGCCGCGGCGGCGTCGCCCGGGATGGAAGTGTTGCCGCTGACCATGAGGTGGCGGCCGTTGCCCGAGAAGGCCTCGCGCAAAGCGGCGAGGCAATCGGCGGGCGTGATGCGCTCGATCGCGGGAAGGTAAAGGTCGCGATTGGCGGTCGGGTGGGAGAACACCCTTTCATCGAGGATGGATTGGGCGATCTCGCCGGCGAGGTTGCCGGAACGGCGGGTGGTGGCGCCGCGGACGGCCTGCTCGAGGGAATTGCGGAAAGAGGCCTTGGTCTCGGCGAGTTCCCCGACCTGAAAACCGTGCTCCAGCGCGCGGCGCAGCTCCTGTTCACCGACGGCGAGGGCGGCGGCCCATTGGTCGGGCTTGCAGGTGAGGTCGACGGTGGCCTCACGGAAAATATCGTAGCCTTGGGTGACGGAGGCGCGGGCCGAGCTGAAAGACGCTCCCTCCCGCTTCGCGAGGACGGACAGGCGGCGGTTCAGCATCGAGACCGCGAATTGCCGTGGCAGGCGCTTCACCCGGTTGGCGGCGTTGTCGGCCTCCCGCTGGTAGGGCGCCATCACGGCGAGGGAGACGCTGGTGGCCGGTGACTCCGGCTCGGCGTGGAAGCCCGCGCGCACGCCGTCGAAAATCGTGACCTTGCCGCGATCGGGCTCGGCCGGCGCGGAACCGCGGGCGCGGAAAGGCGAAAACGTTTCGCGGATCAGGCGCTCGGCGAGATCGGGTTCCACGTCGCCGACGATCACCGCGGCCATGCGCTCCGGGCGGTACCAGCGGTCCCAGAATTCGACGAAGCGCTCGCGCGGCGCGCCCTGGATGACCTCGGCTGCGCCGATCGGCATGCGGCGCGGCAGCAGGGTGTCGCCGAGCATGAACTCGAACTGCGCGACGGCGGTGCGGAAGCCCACGTTGTCCCGGGCGCGCTTCTCGCTCAGAATAATGCCGCGCTCGCGGTCGATCTCCTCGCCCGAAAGCAGCAAGCCCTCGGCGTAGTCACTGAAGACGCGTAACCCCTCCGCGAGAGCCTTTTCGGATGTCTCGGGCAGCTCGAGGAGATAGAGGGTGCGGTCGAAACCGGTGGAGGCGTTGGTGTCGCCGCCGAAACTCATCCCCATGCGCTGGAAGAACTCCACCAGCGTTCCCGGCGCGAAGTTGCGGCTGCCGTTGAACGCCATGTGCTCCAGGAAGTGGGCGACACCGCGCTGGTCCTCGCGCTCGTGCAGACTGCCGGCGAGGATGAGCAACCGCAGCGAGGCGCGGCCCTTGGGCTCGGCGTTGCGCTGGACCACATAGCGCAGGCCGTTTTCCAGCCGCCCGAAACGGGCGGCGGGATCGGGCTTAAGATCGCTGTCCTCGTGGGCGAACCGCGGCGCGGCCGCGGAGAGCGAAAGCGCGCAGAGCAAAAATGCCAGGGACACGCGGAGTCGGAAGGGGTGCATGCGGGCAGGAAAGGCATCCCGGGCCGAAAAGCTAGCGCTACCGGGCAAAGCCGGCACGGAACGGCGCTTGTTCCGTGGCCGAACCCTTCGCAACCTCCCGCCCACCCCTACCCCCGCCCATGCGCACGTACCTCCGCCGCGTCTTCGCCGCGCATTCCCTTCTCGCGAGCTTCGCCTACCTTCCCGCCGCCACGGCTCCGAACCCACCGGCGGCCGCACCCGCCGCGAAGGAGGCTCCCGTGACCTTGACGCCCTTCGAGGTCACCGCCGGCAGCGAGGTCGGCTACGAGTCGTCGACCGCCATGAGCGGCACGCGCACCAACGAGTCGCTCGCCAACCTGCCCAACTCGATCTCGGTCCTGAACTCCGAGTTTCTCGCCGACCTCGGTGTAACCGACTTTTTCCAGGCCGCGGAGTTCGCGATCGGAGCCGACAACATCTACAACGACAACATGCAGGTCGGCGCGCCCGTCGGCTCGCGCTCCGGCAACCAGATCAATTTCCGCGGCCTGCCCTCGGTGCGACAGCTCAAGGACGGTTTCCCGACTTACACCCCGCAGGACACCTTCAACACCGAGCGCATCGAGATTTCCCGCGGCCCCGGCGGCATCGCGTACGGAGACACCGACGCCACCGGTGTGATCAACCTCGCGACGAAGCGCGGTCGCTTCCGGAACGACGCCGAGGCGGCGGCGCGCTTCGACGATCGCGGCTCGCTGCGGATGAGCACCGACCTCAGCCGCGTGCTCGTGGACCGGCGGCTTGCACTCCGGCTCAACCTCCTCGATTCCGACCTCGAGGGCTGGCACGAGAACACCGCGCGCAATCTCCGCGCCGTCGCGGGGGCGCTGCGCTGGCAGCCGTTCGGATCGCCGAGGACGGTGGTCGACGCGACTTACGAGGACGGCCGGCTCGACAGCTACATCAGCCACACCGCGCTCAACAACGTCGCCGCCGTCTACGTTCGCGGCACCGGCACCGTCGCGCGCGACGCCAACCCCGACCTGCCGGGCATCCAGACCAACGGCGTGGGCATGGCCCGCATCGCCGCCCCGCCGACCGCGACCGCCGACACCCACGCGATGACGATGATCGGCGGCCGCCTTTACAACCTGCAGACGCTGGGGACGACCGACGCCTTCCCGGTCTACCGCGCCAACACCATCGTGCAGGGGGCCGCGGCCACCAGTGCCACCGATCCCCAGAACCCCCTGCGCATTCCCTGGGTGCCGATACCCGTCACCCTGTTTCCGTTGAAACAGGACTGGGCGGGTCCCGACGCCCGCGTGCGCTACAAGTACCACGTCGCCAACCTTTCCCTCCAGCACACCTTCTCGGACCGCACGAACGCCTGGCTCGCGTGGAACCGGCAGGACGAGGTCACCGACCAGAATCTCACCCGCAACGGCAACCTCGCGGGCTCCAACGCCCGCGCCGTTTTCATCGACGTCAACCCGCGCCTGCCTGACCCCGCCTTCCCCGGCGATCCGACGCGCACCATCCCTAACCCCAACTTCGAGCAGTACTTCATTCCGGCCACGATCCAGCGGCGGTTCGAGCAGCACCGCATCGACTCGGTACGGCTCATCGGTGTGCACACCCTTGATCTCGGCCGGACCAACCATCGCCTCATCCTCAGCGCCAACCACCGTGACGAAACCTACCGGATCAAGAACCTGCTGTTCGGCCTGACCAAGGAGGAGATTGCGCGCCGCGGGTTCACGGGCGTCGGCGCACGCCTCGCCAACAACGTCGTCACGCCGTGGTATTACTTCCGCGACGGCAACGGCGAGGCCCTGCGCCTCCCGCGCCAACCGGGGGTGCTCGACTACTTCGTCAACGGATCCGCGGGCCTCCAGTATTTCGACCAGTCGCTCAGCACGGCGGTGTTCCAGCATCTCGGGACGTTTTTCAACGGGCGCCTCCGCACCAGCATCGGCGTCAGCCGCGACCATTGGCTCCAGGCGAAGAACCTTCCGACGCGGGCGTTCGGCGACGCACAGGAGTGGCGCTTCGTCGACGCCGCGGGCGCTGCGCTCGACTCCGACGCGGACTCCATCCCGACCGTGAGCAGCGCCGACTCATGGCGCACCAACACCAGTTACGGCGCGGTTTACCACGTCACGGACTGGCTCGACCTCACCGCCTCGTACCAGGAGACGGCGCTCTTCACCGACAACGTCGGTACCGACCTGTACGGCCGTCCGCGCGCGCCCACCACCGGCTCGGGCGTAGACCTCGGCATCCGCCTCCACCTGCTCGGCGGCCGCGTGAATGCCTCGCTCGTGCGTTACGACAACACCGCGGAAAACAATCGCACAAGCATCGGGGCGGCGTTGCGCACCGAGGTGAACGCCGCGCTCAACACCGGCCGCGCCACCGCGTCCCCCGACGAGATCGTCGGCCTAGACGACTCGAACGACCGGAGCACCGAGGGCTGGGAACTCGAGCTCACAGCGAACCTCACGCGCGCATGGACGACCCGCCTCGGGTTCTCCACCACCCAGAATCGTCGTTCGGCCTCCGTGCCGCAGCTCCGTGCAAAGACGGCCGCCGCCGAAACCTATCTGCGCTCACTCGGGCGTTCCGCTGCCGAGATCCAGACGGCGCTCGCGGCCACGTACGAGTACCTCGCCGACCAGGCTGCCGAGGATCTCCAGCCGAAACAGTACCGCGGAAGCGTCGTCTCGCGTTACGATTTCCGCTCCGGTCCGCTCGCCGGTCTCGGGATCGGCGGCTCGCTGCGCTGGGCCCGCGGCCGCGTGCGCGACCCGGGTGGGTTGTACATCACCGGCGTCCTCGTGATCCCGGAGCGCCGCAATGCGGACGAGTTCGTCGTCAGTCCGTTCCTGAAGTACTCGTCGCGCGTCGGCCGGTTGCGCTGGACGGGACAGCTCAACATCGACAACGCGTTCAACAACGTGACCAACCAAGGCAGGATCGCCCGCTACCCGCGCTACACGGATCCCCGGCTCATCACGCTCACCAACACCTTCCGCTTCTGAAGCTCCACCATTCTCCCCCCATGTTCACCCGCGCCTTGTTGGGCTTGTCCGTCTTTCTTCTCGCGTTCACGGCGGCTCCGCCCGCCGCGGCCGCCGACGCCACCGGAGCGATCGCGGGCCGAGTGCTCAATCCCGCGTCCGGTGAGTACGTCGCGAACGCCGAGGTGCGCGTGGCCGGCACCACGTTGCTCGCGCTTTCCGAGCCCGACGGTTCCTACCGCATCGATCGCGTGCCCGCGGGCGACCGCACCCTCACGCTCACCTACACCGGCTCGCCGACCCTCACGGCGGCCGTCGAGGTTACCGCCGGTGGCGTGGCGCGACGGGACTTCGAGCTCGCGCGCGCGGGCGCCACGGCGGGCACCGGCCCGGTGCAACGGATGGACGCGCTCGTGATCCGCTCGGAGCGCGAGGGCAACGCCAAGGCCATCATGGAACAGCGCCGCTCGATGAACCTCACGAACAGCGTGTCGTCGGATTTCTTCGGCGACGTCGCCGAGGGCAGCGTAGGCGAGTTCCTGAAGAACGTGCCGGGAGTGGATGTTGACTACGTCGGCCCCGACGCCCGCGGCCCGCGGTTGCGCGGACTGGATCCTCAGTACGTCGGCGTGAGCGTCGACGGCATGAAGCTCGCGAGCGCCGACGGATCACAGGGCGTGGGCGGCGGCGCGCGCTCGTTCAGCTTCGACCAGGTGTCCGTGAACAGCCTCGACCGCATCGAGGTGAACTACACGACGAGCGCCGACCAGGACGCCGACGCCCCGGCGGGCACGATCAACCTGAAGACCAAGCGCGCCTTCGAGCGCAAGGGCCGGCGGATCTCGTGGCAGACGCACTTCATGGCCAACGGCGACAACTTCACGTGGCGCCGCGAGCATGGGCCGAGCGACATCCGCACGAGCAAGTTCCGCCCGGGCGCGATCCTCGAGTACTCCGACGTCTTCCTGAGCGGAAGGCTCGGGCTGGTGTTCAACCTCAGCGAGTCGAGCCAGTACGTCGTCCAGAGCCGCCTCGACCAGAGCTACAACGCGACCCCGACCGCGACCGACCCGCGGCCACGCGTCCTCACCGGCGTCAACTTCCTCAGCAACCCGCGCCTCACGGAGCGCTTCACGCCCTCGCTCACGGTGGACTTCCGCGCCTCGCCGTCGCTCGTGCTGTCGCTCAGCGCGATGTACAACCTCTTCGACGCGTTCATCGACAACCGCCAGATGAACGTCATCGCGAGCGGCCGCGCGGCGGTGACCGGCGACGGCCTGACGGATTTCACCATCGCCAACGGCGCCGGCAGCGTGGCGATGAGCACGAACCACGAGCACAAGTTCGCGCAGACCCGCACGGTGACGCCGAAGTTCGAGTTCCGTCGCGGCGCCTGGTTGGTCGACGGCGGCCTGCATTACACGATCTCGACCAACCAGTATGTCGCGCTGCCGCGCGTCGGCCCCCAGACCGTGCCGGTCGCCAACCTCACCGGCCTCACCCTGCAACTTCGGCGTTCGTCGGCGCGGGCGACCGACTGGGCGGTGACGCAGACGGGCGGGCGCGACCTCGCGGACCTCGCGAACTTCACGAATCCCCGCATCGGGGACGACATGCGCTTCGCGGAGGACGAGATCCTGCAGGCGCAGGCCAATGCGCGCTGGACCGCCAGCTGGCGGATCCCGGTCTGGCTGAAGTTCGGCGGCAAGGTGACCGAGGACTACCACCGTTTCCGCAACCCCAACGCCTGGCTCACGTGGCGCTACGACGGACCGGGCGGAGGTCCGACCGGAAGCTTCGCTCAGCTGGCCTTCCCGGAGAACACCTGGCGGCTGCGCAACGGCGCGAGCATCACGTCGATCAGCGGCGGCACGCCGACCTTTCCGAACCGCACGGAGCTCGCACGCCTGTTCCGCGAACGGCCCGAGTATTTCACGAGCCTCGCCACCGTCGCGAACTACTTCACGGCCTTCATCGACAACCCGAGCTACGTCCGCGAACGCCTTCTCGCCGGCTACGGACTCGCCAATGCCCGCCTCGGGCGCCTGCAGCTCCAGGGCGGTCTACGCTGGGAAGAGAACCAGTTCGCGAGCCGGGAATTCGACGCGCTCACGGCCGCGGAATTGCGCGCGGCGGGCTTCGCGGTCACGCCAGCCAACGGCCGCGCCACGACCATCGAGGGCCTTACTCGCCAGTACATGAGCCGGCCGAAAATCACCCGCACCAGCGGTTACGACAACCTGTTCCCGTCTGTCAGCGCCAAGTACAGCCTCGCGGAAAACCTGCAGGCGCACCTCGGCTACAGCAGCACGATCTCGCGGCCGGCAGTGGGCAACCTGGGTGGCGTGTGGGTCTTCAACGAAACCAACCAGACCGTCTCGGTGCCCAACCCCGACCTGAAGCCCGAGCGCTCCGGCAACCTTTCCGGACGCGTCGCGTACTATTTCGAGCCGGTCGGCAGCGCGGCCGTCACGCTCTTCCAGAATCGCATCAGCAACAGCGTGACCTCGCGGGAATTCGCCTCCGACGCCTTCGGGTACGGCGACGATCCGCTTTATTCCGGTTACCGGTTTCTGTCGGTCGGCAATCGTGAGGGCACGGCGCAGGTGCGGGGTATGACGCTCGAGTACAGCCAGGCGCTCTCGTTCCTGCCCGGCGCCCTCCGCGGTCTCAACGCCTCCGCCAGCTACACCCGCACCTACGCCTCCACGCCGCGCGCCGCGATGGTGCCGCACATGCTCGGCGGCACGTTGAGCTACCGCCTCGGTCGCCTCTCGTTCGGCGCCAGCGGGAAGTGGACGGACGACACTCCGATGAGCTCGGCGGGCGTCATCACGTGGCGCAAGGCCCGCACCATGATCGACCTCAACGGCGGCTGGCAGATCTCGCCGCGCCTCGGCGCGTTTTTCCAGGTGCGGAATCTCTTCAACGTCTCGGAATACCGCTACCAGGTCGACCCTTCGTACATGCTCTCCGACATGATCGTGGGCACGTTCTGGACGTTCGGGCTCAAGGGCGTGTTCTGAGCGGGGCACGAGGTCCGGCGGGCGGGGAATGCCTTGCCTGACCGGCGCGGCCGCGGGTTACTCGCGCTCATGAACGCGCCTACCCCGCTCCGCCGCGCGGCCGCCGTCCTCGCGCCGCTGCTCGCCATCGTAATTGCCCCGCTTGCCGCCGCCCCGGCCGCCTCCTGGCGCGCCGGCACCGCCCGCGAGAATATCACCCCCCCCGCCGGCCTCTGGATGACCGGCTACGCGTCGCGCGACAAACCCGCCGACGGCACCGCGCAGGAGCTTTGGGCCAAGGCGCTCGCCATCGCCGACCCCGCCGGCAACCGCGGCGTGCTGCTCACGCTCGACCAATGCGGCATCTCGCGCCAGTCCACCGACCGCGTCGCCGCCGAACTCGTCCGCCGCC
>JAURJO010000530.1 GCA_030832235.1 Verrucomicrobiota bacterium | reverse complement strand
TTGTTGGACGGGTAGCTGTGCAGGATGCCACCGTTGTCGGAGTGGCAGATCACGAGCGTGTTCTCGACCAGCCCGAGCTCGGCGAGCGTGCGCAACACGTCGCCGATGCGGGCGTCGGCGTGCGTCATCACCGCGTTGTAATCGCGCCGGGGCTGCGGCACGCCCTTGCGTTCGTAGTAGGCGAGCCACTCGGGCCGCGCGGAATCGGCGGCGCGCTCGGCGTTGCGCAGCGGGCCATGCACGGCGTTGAACGCGAGGTAGCAGAAGAACGGGCGCTCCCGGTGCGCACGGATAAAGTCGATCGCGCGGTCGGCGAAAAGATCCGTGGTGTGGCCACCGGAAGGGATGGGCGCACCGTTGGTGACCACCCGCGAGTTGGCGCGCAGCCAGTACGGATGGGCGCCGCCGAGAAACCCTGTGAACGCATCGAACCCGCGCGCCGCGGGTGAATTCTCGGCCTCGTAGCCGAGATGCCATTTGCCGAAGGCGCCCGTGGCGTAGCCGGCCTCCTTCAGGAACTGCGGGAGCAAACGGAGATCGGCGGCGAGCCGTCGCTCGACGCGCGATTCGGGATCGTCATCCCGGTCGGGATCGCCGCCCGGCCGCGGGCCGGCCTTCGCGGCGCGTTTCTTCACCTTGGCCTGCGCGCGCTCCTCCGAGCGGGGCCCCTCCGACGGCCCGCGCCACATGCCGGATGCGAGCGAGTCGAGCCCCGTCATGACCGATGCGCGCGTCGGGGCGCACAGTGGGTTGACGCGGAAGCGGGTGAAACGCACGCCGTCGCGGGCAATCGCGTCCATGTGCGGCGTCTCGAGGTCCGTTTTCCAGTAGCCGGTCGAGTCGCCGTAGCCTTGGTCGTCGGTGATGATCACGACGATGTTGGGCCGGGGAGCGGGAGCGGCGGCGAGCAGCGGAGAAACCGGCAGGGCCAGCAGAGCGAGCAGGCGGATCATGGGGTCCAGCGAACCAAACACCGAGCGAAGCGTCGGTCGAGCCGGCCGGCCGGGGTTTTGTTTGCCTCTGTTCTCGGCGCCCGCACACCTTCCCGCCGCCCTACCCCTCATGAAGCCGAAGCTCGTTCTCCTGTCCGCTTTCCTGCTCACCCTCTCCGCCGCGTCGCGCGCGGGTGAGAACTGGCCCCAGTTCCGCGGGCCCACCGGCCAAGGTTTCGCCGACGCCACCGGCCTGCCGGTGACATGGAGCGAAACGGAGAACGTGAAGTGGAAGACGCCGCTCAAGGGCAAGGCGTGGTCCTCGCCCGTGGTGTGGGGCGCGCAAATCTGGGTGACCACCGCCACCGAGGACGGCCGCCAGCTGGGTGCGATCGCCATCGACCGGGAGTCGGGCCGCATCATGCACGAACTCGCGTTGTTCACCGTCGAGCAGCCGCAGTACGCCGATAAATTCAACAGCTACGGCTCCCCCACTCCCGTGGTCGAGGAGGGTCGGGTTTACGTGACGTTCGGTTCGGCCGGCACCGCCTGCCTCGACACCGCGACGGGCAAGGTGCTCTGGGAACGCCGCGACCTTCCGTGCAACCACTGGCGCGGCGCGGGCTCGTCGCCCACGTTGTGGGAAAACCTGCTGATCATGCATTTCGACGGTGCCGACCACCAATACGTCGTCGCCCTCGACAAACGCACGGGGCGGGACGTGTGGAGAACCAACCGCTCGATCGATTTCCAGGACCTCACGCCCGAGGGGAAGCCGATCCGCGACGGGGATTTCCGGAAGGCCTTCTCGTCACCGCTGGTCGTCACGCACGAGGGCAAGCCGCTCCTCATCAGCGCAGCCTCCAAGGCCACCTACGCCTACAATCCCGTCGACGGCCGCGAACTTTGGCGCGTTGAGGAGCGGAAGCACCACTCGGGCACGGTGCGTCCGGTCGTCGGCCACGGATTCGTCTACACCGCGACCGGTCTCGCGAAAGGTGAACTCTGGGCGGTGCGCCTTGGAGGCAGCGGGGTCGTCACCAACACCCACGTCGCGTGGAAAGTGACACGCAACGTGCCGAACCGCCCGTCGCCGATCCTGACCGGCGACCTGCTCTTCATGGTCGACCAGGACGGCGGCGTCGTCACGTGCCTCGAGGCGCTGACCGGCAAGGAAATCTGGAAGGAACGCCTGCCCGGCGCGGGCAGCTACTCCTCTTCACCCGTGCTGGCCGAGGGACGGCTTTATTTCTTCAACGAGAACGGTCACGGAACGGTCATCGAGGCCGGCCGCGTGTTCAAGGTGCTCGCCGCGAACAAACTCGACGGCGGTTTCATGGCCTCGCCCGCCGTCGCGGGCCGCGCGCTATTCGTCCGCAGCAAGACCCACCTGTACCGGCTGGAGAAGTGACCGGGCGGCTCGCGGCCTAGAATTCAGTTGAGACCGTGAGCTTCCAGTTGCGCGGCTCGTTCAGGTAGACGCGCAGGTAGCCGTTCTCGGTCGCGTTGTAGCGGCCGACGCCGGTGAGGTACGAATTGAACAGGTTGCGGGCGTTGATCTGCGCCGTCATCGGCAGCTTCCAACGCGGCACGACGAAACGGTAGCCGGCGAAGGCGTCGACGAAGAGCGTGGGCGTCCCCCAGAGCGCGCGGCCGTCGATCGACGAGTACTTGGTGAGGTTGCGGCTCTGGAAACGTCCGGCGCCGCCGATGAAGAGACCCTTCAGCCGGCCTTCGGCGAAACGGTAGCGGCCCGTGAGGTTCGCCTTGTACGGCCGGGTTCCGAACGGGTTGTTCTGCAACGCCGCCATCGCGTCCTGGTTTTCATGCGCCGTGCGGATCTGCGTGTTGATGGTGTTGAGCAGCGCGGCGTCCGATCCGGCCGCGGCGCGCCACTTCGGCTCGTACTCGGCGAAGTACGCGTAGACCTCCTCGAAGAAATTCTCGCGACGGCGGTTCGAGTACGAAACGCCGAGCCGGAGCGTGAGGGCCTTGGTGGGGTTGGCGACGAATTCCGCCTCCCAGCCCTTGGTGACAGCGTCGATGGTCGCCGCGTTGAAGTACTTCAGCTCCGAGTCGAACTGCGCCTGCGTGATCCGTCCGGCGTTGAGCAGCGCGTTGTAGATGTTCACCATCGCGGTGCCCCCGAGCGAGGTCGAGGTGTTGACCGAGAGCCCGTCGGGTATGATCGCGGCGTCCTTGGTCTGGCGCGTCTCGTAGGTGCTCAACCGGAAAAAGAGGCGGTCGTCCCCGAGGACGTCGATCATCACGCCGTAGTCGTGACCGAGTCCCTCCGTGGGCGGCGGGGTGCGGCCGGTGGGCAGCACGGTGCGGTCGAGGCGGGGTGTGCCGCTGTTGCGCGACTCGTTGTAGAAAAGCGAGACCCGCGAGGTCGCGTGGAGCACGCCACCGGCGGTGAACGTCTTCGGGCTGTAAGCGTTGCGCTCGATGGTGCCGTCGAAGTCCCACTCATTGAGAACGAAGCGTCCGGAGGTGTAACGCGGGTCCTTCGGGTCGCTGATGCGCCCCTGGCCGTAGGTGTCGAAGGTGATCTGGTCGACACGGTAGCCGAGCGTCGTCACGAGCCGGTCACGCAGCCAGTAGCTCTGCGACGCGAACATGTAAGAGCGGGCATTCTGGATGGTGTGCGTGTTGGAGCGGGTGCGGGATACGAAGGTGGGGCGAACGGTGCTCGCGCCGGAGACGAAGGGCGCGATCTCCTGCGTGGGGTCCGCGGCGAAGTAGGTCTCGAACTGGCCCTCGGTCACGTAACGCCGGCGCCAAGGCTGGTTGGCGGCCCCGTCGGGATTAGCGGGGTTGGAAAGCGCCTGGTTGTTCTGGTCGACGAGGATTTCGTTCTGCCAGCGCCGCACGCGGTCCTGCCGTGCGTTCTCGGCGAGACCGGCGACCCGATGGCGGCCGAACCATCGGCCGAGGCTGAATTCCCAGGCGGCGCTCAGGCGCAGCGTGTCGTTGACGTCCCTGAACGGATCGCGGCCCCAATTGTCTTCGAGGTAGAGCTGGCGGACGCGCGGGTTCGGGATCACGGCGCCGCTCATCGTCGCGAGCGAGACGTTGGGGTCACCCGTCAGGAAGAGGTTCGGGTTGAGGTTACCGCGCGTCAGGATCCGGTTAACGTTGTGGAAGTAGGCCAGCTCGGCGACGAGGCCGCGTGCCAGGCGCTGCTCCACCTTCACCTGCCAGTCATTGAAATTCTGCGTGCGGAGCCCGCCGGGGCCGGTGAGGTTATACGCGTAACCCATTAGCGACGTAGGCAACAGGGTGTTCGCGGGAGCGCGGGCGCTGTAGAACTTGGAACGGAAGTTCACCATGAGGTTATCCTGCGAGAGCAGCGTGTAGCGGTTGCCTGTGCCGAAGCCGGTTGTCGCGGGGATGGCCGTCGTGTCGGCGGTCGGCCGGCCCGCCGCCACCCACGAGGTCAGCGAGTCCAGGGCGTTCCACGGGAGGGAGATATTGTTGGCGGACGAACCCGACTGGTAGCTGCCGCGGAAGGCGGTGTTTCGCCACGGCTGGTAGCTGAAGGCGCCGGTGAGACGTTTCTGCTCGTTGAGGTCCCACTTCCGCCAGCCCTTCGCGTCCTGGTAGAGGCCGAGCAGGCGCACGCCGAGTTTTCCGGGCACCAGCACATGGTTATGATCGAGCTCGAAACGGTTGTAATCCCAGGATCCGAAAACCGCCTTCGTCGTGGTGCGCGTGCGGCGCAGTTCCGCGAACTTGCTGGTGAGCGCCATCGTGCCGCCGGGGGCGCCGAGGCCGAAGAGGATCGAGTTCGGGCCGCTCGCCATCTCCGCGCGCTCGATGTTGTACAGGTCGACCGGCACGCCGGACTGCGCGTAGTTGACCGACGATGAACCCGCGACGCCGCGCACGCGGAAGCGGTAGTCGTTGCCGGTGGAGTCGCGCCCGGGCGGGTTGTTGAAGCCGTTTGTGGCGTCCTCCACCTCGCGCTCCACGTTCGTGGCGTACGCGAGCATGCTCTCCAAGTCGGTCGCCGCGATGTCCGAGAGGAATTCCTTCGTGAACGGCGAAATGCTCGCCGGCGTGTCCTTCAGACGCGAGTTGAGGCGGCTGCCGGCGGTGGTGTTGGCCGCCTGGTAACCGGCGTCGTCGTCGGCCCGCACCTCGAAGGGAGACAACTGCACGGCGTCCGGACGCTCGGCGGGCGACGTGGCGGGCGCGGGCGCCGTCTGCGCGAACGAAGCCGGCGGGAGCAGGAGAACCGCCGCGTTGAGACTAACGACGAAGGCGTGGCGGAGAGGGGTACGATTCATGTTTTCCCGTGAGCCAAGGATCCGCGTTCGGCCGCGTCAAGGAGACCGCCGGTGCGCGAACCACTCACAAGACGCGATCAATTCGCCGCCATCCCCCGCTGCGCCCAGCGGCCCAGCGGCACCATGAGCGCGCAGAGAACGGCCGGCGCCCAAGCGCCACAGACGAGCAAAGCGGCGGCATCGACAAACGGAATAAAGGCGAGCAGCCGGCCGACCGATCGGCCGATCTTCGCCGCCGGCGCGCCGGGCAGGTATTCGCGCCGCGCGAGCAGGCTCAGCCCTACGATGTAGACGAAAAGGACCGCGAGCCATACGAGCAGCGCGGGAGTGACACCGTGCCCCGGCCGGGAAGCGACCGTGAGCCCCAACAGGACGCGGCACCCGGCCATCAGCACGACGGAGCCGGTCCAGCGCTTGTGCGTCCAGTCGTAGGCGAGGATGACGCCCGCCAACGCCGCCGCCCAAAGAGGGGAAGCTCCGGTGAGAACGAGCAGTCCGAGCCCCGCCGCCATCTGCACCGCGGCCACTGCGGCGGCCACGGCACGCGACACCGTTCCACGCGGGATCGCGCGTTCCGGCCGATGCCGCGCGTCGAATGCGGCGTCGGCCACGTCGTTGAAGGTCGCGCCACCCGCGTAGACGAGCCAGCCGGCGACCACGGCCAGTGTCAGCGGGACGACCGCGGGGAAAGGAAAACCCGGGGCGGAAAGGACCAGCGCCGCGAGCACGTTGCCCGCGACCGAGGGAAAGTTTCCCGCTCGGGCGAGATCGAGCCAGACGCGCGCGCTCATGCCGCCGATTTCGTCGTCACGCGCGGGCGGCGGCTTCCGCCAGTTCGCGCGACGCGAGCCCGCGCCGCGCGAGCGCGTCGAGCGTCCACGCGTATTCGCGCACCAGCTGGTCCTCGATAGGCAGCCGTAACGCGGGCGGCAGAACCTCCCACGTGTAAGTCTCCATCTCGAGATGCGCGCACGCCTCGGGCCGCGCCGCCAGCCAGTCGAGCGCGCCGGCGAGATGATCGCGGGTGTCGCGGAAGGGCTCTCCGGGCGCCGCGTGCAGCGGCACATGGAAATGCACGCGCCACTCCTCGCCTGCCGGCGCGGGCTCACGTTCCGCGAGCGCGTCGGGCAGGTCGGTGAAACGCCGACGCACCTTTCCGCTCACAGGATCACCCGCGACGACCTGATGCAGGTACACCGGCTCGACGAAAGCCGCGAGCGCCGCGCGACCCGCCGCATCGGGCGTCACCCTTAGGGCGGAACTAAGGTGCAGTTTGCTCAGCCGCAGCCCCGCGGCGGCGAGGCGATCGAGCGCCGGCCCGGCGGACTCGAACTCCACCGCGAGGTGGCAGCAGTCGTAGTTCACGCCGACGTGGCGCAGGAGTCCCTCACGGTCGACGGCGGGCTCGGCGGCGCGCCATTCCTCGAAGAAGGCGACGGTTTCGGCGGTCGTCTCGATCTCGCAGCAAGGCTCGGGCTCCAACCCGAGATGGAGATCGCGACCGGTGCGCGCCGCCAATTCCGCGATGCCCCGGGCGCATTCCGTCAGACGCGCGAAAATCCGCGCGCGGCGGGCCGGTTCGGCGGCGACGAACGCCTTGAAGGAGGCCGGGACCGTGCTGACGCTCGCGGCGGCTCCGGCCGGAGCGAGTTCCGCCAGCAGCGAGAAAAGCCGCAGCGTGTA
>JAURJO010000529.1 GCA_030832235.1 Verrucomicrobiota bacterium | reverse complement strand
GCGTCGAGGTCGGCCTCGTCCACCTGCGCGGTCGGGATGAGGTTGTTGAGGTTGGGCCGACCGTAGGTCTGCGCCCACGCCGCGCGGCCGATGAGGTTTTCGGCCAACTGATAGGTCACGTGCAGGCTCGGGTAGTAACCGTCGTAGCCGCGGTCGGCCTGGTATTTTCTTTCCTGATGCGTGAGGCGGAGCTGCTCCATCGAGCCGGAGGCGCCGGCCTCGACACGGCGGACGCGCTGGCCCGCGGCGTTGCGCACGAAGGTGCCGTCGGCGTTGCGCGCCCAGACGGCGCCCGTGTCGACCAGGGCGCCGCGGCCCTCGGTCTCCGTCTTCTCGTAGCGGACCCCGGTGAGCACCTTGAGCCGCGAGTGAAAGAGACTGAACTCCGTCTGGGCGTAGGCGGCGGTGACACCCTCCTCGAAGAGCTGGGAGTTGTTGATGCGGAACGTCTCCTCGGTCACGAGTTGGGCCGCCGTCTTGGTGAAGAGCGCGGGATTCGCCTGATAGGCGCGGTACGCGAGGATCGGCGAGACGTGGGGCAGATTGCGGAAACCATAGTAGTGATACTGGCCGAAGTAGACCGGCGACACATACGGCGCGGGCGAGCGGTCGCCATTGATGCCGTTGTAAGTCCAATTTTCGTTCCGTCGGCGGATGTCGCGGGTCTGGGTGCGCTCCTGGGCCCCGATCTGGACCGAGGCGGGGAACGGCAGGAAGCCGAGAGTGCGGCCGACGTCCAACGACCCGCCCGCGAAGTCCTCGCGGGTGCGCCGTGGCGTCGAGTTCACGGTGGTGAGCTGGTAATTGTTAATGTCGTAGAGATCCACCTCACGGTTGGTGTTGTCGAAAATCCGCAACGACTCGGGTCGCACCTGGTTGACGTCGCGGAATTCCAACCGCGCGGGATTGCGAAGGGAGATCGCCATCTGGCGGAAATGTCCCTCGCGCTGATCCCGGTAGCCGCCCTCGGCCCAGGACTTGTCGGCCGCAAACGCAAGTCGCCACACGCCGTTGTCGTAGCGGTAACGGACGTTGCCGGCGCCGGCATCGGTGACGATATGTGTCGAGGTCGCGCCGCCGAGCGTGACGGACCCGCGACCAGTCGCGCCGACCGTGTAGTCACTTCCGTATGAGAGCGGCACGCCCGTCGCGGGCGTGGGCACGGCGTTGGTGCCGGCGCTGGAGGTAAACTCGGTTGCGATGCGGGTGGAGGCGAAATGGCTGACCTGTCCGCCGGCCGACAACACGCCGTGGCGCGAGACCTTCCAGTCGGCCTTCAGTCCGATCGACTGGCGCACCAGCGTACGCGGCGAGTCGAGCAGACGGTAGGTTTGCAGGAAGGGATTGGCCGGCGTGGCGCCGGTGCCGGCGGCGCTCGCGTTGTAGGTCTTGTAGGAATAATGGAGCTTGGCGTAGCGCTCGGTGGCGGCGCCGGTCATGACGACGCCGAAGCGGGATCCGAGCGGCAGCGTGAGGTCGAAGTTTCCGCCGGGTTTCAGCTTGTGGATCCTTTCGTCGGTCGTGTGCGGCGTCGGCCGCAGGGTGAGATTCTCACTGTTGGCGGCGAGGTTGAGGTTGTAGCGGAACTCCATCGTCTTCCGCTCAAACGCACTCTTGCTGACCATGTTGACCGAACCGGAAAGCGAATCGGCGCGATTGGCCGGGGTCGGCACCTTGGCAACCTCGATGCGCGAGACATTATTGATCGAGGCCTGATTGAACGAAAACGCCCGCGAGTCACCGAGCGCGTTCGACGTGTTCGCCATCTGCGCGCCGTCGGCGGTGACCGCGACCATGTGCGGGGCGAAGCCGCGGATCGACACGGTGGAGACCGTCGTGCCGTCCTCGTAATCATACTCCGGGGTAAGGCCCGGCACGAACTTCAGGAATTCGCCGACGTTGCCGTCCATCACGTCGCCGAGCGAATCGGTCGCGACAACGTTCTTGAGGTTCGGGGCGAAACGCTGCTCGTTGCTCGCGATCGACCGACCGTCGGTCTCGCGCGCCGTCGCGACCGTGAAGGCGTCGAGTCGCACCACCGAGCCGTCGCCGTACCGCGCGACGCGGGTGAGCTCAAAATCCTTCGTCACACCCTGGCCGGCCCCGAGGATGACCGGCGCCGACTGCGGATCGAGACCGGTGTAGAAGACGTCGAGCACGACCGAACCGGCGGGCACCTGCGGCAGGCGGTAAGCGCCGCTTTGATCGGTAAACGCGACCAGACCGGTGCCGCGCACGGTCACGCGGGCGTTGTTGAGGAATTGGCCGGTCGCGATATTCTGCACGCGGCCGGAGATCGAGGCGGCGGGGACCACGGCGGTGCCGGAGCCGTCGGCCGAGCGGACGGACGACGGAAGCAAGAACGACAACGCCAACGCGCCGCGGACGGCGGCCAACAGGGAACGGAACTTCATCGGAGGGGGTGATTGTTTCAGAGCTGCGCGATCGGAGGCGCGCTTCATCTCGAGTTTGATCGTGCCAACGGGGGTAACTCGCGTCGAT
>JAURJO010000528.1 GCA_030832235.1 Verrucomicrobiota bacterium | reverse complement strand
GCCGGCGTAGTCGAGGACGACGTTGTCGCGGAAGGCCTCGGTGAGGTTGTCGTTGCCGTCCTTGTCCGGCCGCAGCCGGGCGAGGCGGCGCTGGTCGGGGTTCAACGATCGGAAGAGGGCCAGCCCCGCGTCCTGCTCTCCTTGGAGGATCGAGACCCCGCGGTGGAGGCCGGCGCGGGCGGTGACGGGCTCTGACCCGACGAAGACAGGCGACATCACGACCTGATCGCCCAAGACGAAGTAATTGATGATGAGATGGTGGCCATCGACCTGCCATCCCCACGGCTGGTCGGCCGAGGGTTCGCCCATGATGGTAATCCAGTAGAGCCACTCGCCGTACTCCGTGAAGTTGTCCCCATTGAGTTCGCCGAGCGTGTGGTTCAGGCGCATGATGTCGCGCGCGAGCGACAATCCCTTTGCGCTCAGCCCCGCCTTCATCAGCCCAAGCGCGGCCGCGCGCTGGGCTTCGTTCATCTCCTGGAAGCTCACGCCTTGGCGGATGTAAAAATGCTGGTTCATCCACTTGCGCCACTCGGGGTCGTCGACGGGGAAGACCGTCTTCGCCCGCTGCGCCGGGGTGAGCGCCGCGAGGAACTCCCGGGCCGCCTCGCGCACCGGGCCCGTGGAGACGCCGGTGGAGCGGACCGGGAACAGCCCACGCTCGACCTCGCCCCGCGCCGTGAGGCCGCGGAACGGCTCCGCGAGGCCCTTGGCCTCGGCCTCGCGCGACATGCGCACGAAGCGTTGGAAACGGCTCTCCTCGGCGGACGGGGCCTGCGCGGCAAGGGATGAGGCCGTCAACAAGAGGGCGACGAAACGGATCGGTATACTCATTGGGGAAAGTGTGCTTTGGGGCCGGTAAGCCGGATTCTGTCCCGCGCCTCGCGGCGCGGTGGTCGTCATTTCTCTCGGGACGGCCTCGCGGCCGACCCGCCCGCCGACCTCCCGCCGAAGCGGGAAGCCGCCGGATGCGACTTACCCGTGGCTATGGGACGGGCCGCCCAGCCACCTATTTAGTCTTGCACCGGACGGGGTTTTTCCTGCCGCCACGCTCGCGCGCGCCGCGGTGGGCTCTTACCCCACCTTTTCACCCTTACCCGCCGCGTGCCCGAAGGCCCGCGGCCGGCGGTATATTCTCTGTGACACTGTCCATCGACGCGCCTTGAAACGCGCCGCCCGCGCTTGCGGTGAAGCTCGCGCGGCGTCCTGCCCTGTGGTGTCCGGACTTTCCTCTCCGAATTTCTCGGCGGGCGCGGCGTTACCCGCGCCTTGGGATCAAAGAACTCGGAGCGACGGCCTGGCCCCAAAGCAAAGACAAGGGATCCGTGATCAGGCGGGCTGGCAAGCGCGCCCGCGGGGGCCGCGCGTCAGGATTCCCAGTAGACGATACGGCCGCACTGGTCGCAGGTCGGAAGCTGGGCGACGGGATCGGAGGTTTTTCCACGGGCGGCCGACTCAACCTCGCTGGAAACCTTGAGGTGGCAGCCGCCGCACTTGGCGCCGTGGATCGGCACGACAACCGGGAAATTGCGGGACGCGATGCGATCGTAGACGCGAAGCCGCATCGGTTCGACCGGCGTGCGCGCCGCGGCGACCTCGGCTTGGGCGGTGGTGAGTTCGGCGCGGAGATTCGCGTCGCGCTCACGCAGCGTGGCGATCCGGGACTCGTGGCCGGCAATGTTGGCCTTCAGCTCGGACTCGGCGGCGGCGAAGCGTGCTTTGGCGCCGTCGATGGCGTACATCACCTCAAGTTCCTTGCCCTCGAGATCCGCGATCGCGGCTTGGGTGAGCTCAATCTGGTGGCCCATGGCCTGGTACTCGTCGTTCTTGCGGATCGACAGCTGTTGGGTGCGGTAATTGGCAAGCTTGGTCTCGGTGGAGCCGATTTCGGTTTCGAGGGCCTTCTTGCGAACCTCTAGGTCGCGCAACTCCGAGCGGGCGGTGTCGATCGCGCCTTTTTCGGAGGCGATCTTGCGCTCCACCTGCGCGATTTCCTCCGGCAAAGCCTTCAGCTGGGTCTCGAGGGCGTGGCGCTTCAGGTCACGGTCCTGCAGGATAAGGAGGCTTTGCAGCACCGGGGTCAGCATGGGCGGCGACTCTGCCGGCGGCGTGGGAACGGTCAAACGAAAGCTGGTTTCCCGCCACCGTCTGTCCCCGCGAACCACCCGCCGTGGCGGGTCACCAAGCCCATCCGTTTCGATCCGTGTCCATCCGACGTCGCTGCCCGCGAAGCTTTTCCGGAGCCCCTGCCCTTCCCGTGCTCATCCGAGTCTTCCGTGGGCAACCAGCCTCTGCTTTCACGAAAGCGGTTCTCAGGTCCGGAACATCACTTCCTCGCGACCGAACATCCGCACCGCGAGCCACAGCGCGACCCCGGCGTAAAGACACGACGATCCAAAGATGATTCCGATATAGCCCCAATTCCACACGCCCGAGAGCATCTCCTTGCAGACAAGCGAAAGGTTTAGGAGCGGCACGAGCGCGGTTCCGGGCGTGAGCTCCATGCCGGGTAGCACACCGAGCGAAGTCGGCAGGATTACGAGGACGATCATGGGCCCGAGGTAACTCTGCGCCTCCTTCTGGCTCTTCGCGAAGAGCGACACGGTGAAGGCCAGCGCGGCGAACAGCACGGCGACCGGCACGACCATCGCCATGACCCCGACGATCCCCAGCGGATCGATGATGGGAAGCGGTCCCGCGGGAAGCTCCGGCGGACGCATCGCCCCGGCCGCGGCGACCGCGGACCGCGTGCCGGCGCCTCCGCTCAAAAGCGCAGCGCCGCCGATGAGGATGCTCGCGGTAGTCGAAATCAGCACGAAGACCATCGCGGAGACCGAACCGGTGAGAACCATCAGGAACTTGCCCAGCACGAGGTCGACCCGCGGCACCGGGCTGCACAGGAGCGTTTCCATCGTGCCGCGCTCCTTCTCCCCCGCCGTGAGATCCATCGCCGGGTACATCGCGCCGGTGAAGCAAAGCAAAATGATCAGATACGGCACGAGGCCGCCGAAGAGGTTGCCGCCCACCTTCTCGGGCGGGGCCACGTTCTCACGACGGAACTCAAAGGGACGCGCCGCGCCCTTGGGCAGACCGGCGGCGGCGAGTCGACGCGCCACCGTGTCTTCGCGCAGCTCGGCGAGGAAGCGCTCCACGACGCGCACACCGTTTTCGGACTTCAACTCCCCCTGGTAATGGTAGATCCGCACCGAGGGCACCTCGCCCGCCTCCAGCCGCGCGGCGAAGCGGTCGGGAATATCGACCGCCACTCGCAGCGTCTTGGCCGCGATCGCGTCGCGCCAGTCGGCTTTCGCGTCAACTACGCGCAGGCCCTTGGCCTCGCGGAAACGCTTCAGCACCTCCGGGGAATCGGTTCCGCCGATCACCGCCACCGTTGGCACGTCCTCGCGCGCCTTGGCCACGGAACTGGCGGTGACCTTGCCGACGATCAGGAACATGAGCGGCATCACGATCGTCGGCACCACGATGACGGAGATCAGCGTGCGACGATCCCGCAGCGAGTCCTTCAGCTCCTTCACGTAAACCGTCGTGATGTTGCGCCAGTTCACTTGCTCTCTCCTCCCGCTCCTTCGACCAGTCGCACGAAGATGTCCTCCAGGTCCGTGAGACCGTGCCGCGCGCGCAGTTCGGACAACGAGGCCTCCGCCAGCAACCGGCCGCCGTGGATCACGCCGATCACGTCGCAGAGTTTCTCCACCTCGCTCATCACATGGGTCGAGTAGATCACGGTCTTGCCGGCGGCGCGGCACTCGCGGACGAAGCCCACGACGGTGCGGGCGGTCATCACATCGAGCCCGAGCGTGGGCTCGTCGAAGATCATCACGGGCGGATCGTGCACGATCGTGCGCGCAATCGAGGTCTTCTGCTTCATGCCGGTCGACAACTGGTCGCAGCGGCGGTCGAGGAACTCGCCCATCCCGAGACGCTCGGAGAGCTCGCCGGTGCGCGAGCGGATGGCGGCGTCGGTCATTCCGTTGAGGCGCCCGAAGTAGCCGATCATCTCGCGGGCGGTGAGCCGCGCGTAAAGCGCGGTCGAGGCCGCGAGAAACCCCACCCGCGCGCGCACGCGGTCGGGCTCGGCGGCGACGTCATGCCCCGCGACGACCGCCGTGCCACGGGTCGGACGTAAGAGCGTGGCCAGCATGCGCAGCGTGGTGGTCTTGCCCGCGCCGTTGGCGCCGAGCAGCCCGTAGATCGTGCCGGGCTCGACGCGGAAAGAAACGTCGAGCGCGCCGTGGATCTCGCCGCGCTTCCTGTCGCGGAAAGTCTTCGTGAGCTGGCGGGCCTCGATCACGGGAAAGGGCGGGGCGTCACGGCATCGTCGCGACGCCAAGGATGATCGCCGCCGCGAGCGTGAAATCCTTCACGGCCTGAGTCTTCTCGACGTCGGTCCATTCATCCAAGGAGTGACCCCGGCCGCCCTTGTTCGCCGAATTCCGCGCGATGGCCACCGCCGGGATGCCGAGGCTGATGGGGATGTTGGCGTCGGTGCTGCTCGTCTCCCAGACGGGCACCTTGTCGAAGACCTGCATCGTGGCCGCGATCTGGCGCGCGATCGGGGACTCGGTCGGGGTGGTGCCCGAGGGGCGTTCGCCAATCAACTTCAGCTCGGCCGTCACGCGGCCGAATGTCGTCTGGCGGGTGGCGTTCTCCTCCTCCACCGCCTCGGCGACGATCCGCTTGAACTCGGCGTCGATCTTGCGGAGCTCCTCGGGCGAGGCGGAGCGCATATCGACCTCCATCGCGACCTCGAACGGGATGGAATTCACCGAGGTGCCGCCGGAGACCACGCCCACGTTGTAGGAAACCTTGGGTCGCTTCGGCACAACCACTTTGCCGAGCTTCGCCATCGCATTGCCCATGGCGAAGGCGGGGTTCACCTGGCCGAAGGCGCCCCAGCTGTGCCCGCCCGGCCCCTTGAACGTGACCTTGTAACGCAGGCTGCCCAGCCCGCCGTTGGTGACGACGTCGTTGTTACCGCCGTCGACCGAGATGAAGCGCGCGATGCGGTCCTTCCAAGGACCCTTGTTGAACAGGTAACGCACCCCGCGCAGGTCACCCTGCCCTTCCTCGCCAACGTTGCCGATGATGAGCACGTCGCCGGGGGTCTCGATCTTCGCGTCCCGAATCGCGCGCGTGAACGCCAGGACTAGCGCCAGCCCCCGGGTGTCGTCGCCCACGCCGGGCGCGATCAGCCGCGTGCCGCTGCGCTTCACGCGGACGTCGGTGCCGGCCGGGAACACCGTGTCCAGATGAGCCGCGACCGCGAGCAGCGGTCCCTGCCCCTTGCCCCGCCGGACGCCGATGACGTTACCTTCAGCGTCGGTGGAGATGTCCTCGATGCCCGACTCACGCAGCAACCGCGCGAACGCCTCTCCCCGCGCCTTTTCACCGAACGGCGGCGCGGGAACCTCGGTAAGCTGGATCAGCTCCGCCACGAAGCGATCAAAGTCGCGCTCAAAGGCGGCGACCATCGCCTTGAACTGCGGTGAGGAAGTCAGCTCGCGCGCGCGGGCCTCTTCGGGCGTGGCGGCGACGACGGCGGCGGACAGCGCGAAAACGACGGCGAGCGACGCGAGCAGGCGGCGCAACCGTGAGGCGGGGGAGATCATCCCGTGAACGGGAGCCCTCGCTCTCCCGAGGTCAAGCGCAGGTCATGCCCCCACGGGATGCCAGATGGTCTTGAACTCGACGAAGTCGCGGATCGCGTGGACCGACTGCCCGCCGGCACCGAGCCAGTCGGAAGTCGTGGCAAGATCCGTGAATCGCACCCGCTTCACGCTCTCCGCGGCGCCGAGTCGCAGCGCGCTGCGTTCAGCGGCGGACGCGGCCGCGCTGAGGGCACGCAGGTGGGCGTGGGTCGCGAAGGTCGGCAGCAGTTCGCGGCGGAACCCGGTGAGGAGATTGACCACGCCGCCCGGCAGGTCGCTTGTCGCGAGCATTTCGCCCAGCAGGACCGCGGGGTACGGGGTCTGCTCCGAGGCGAGCGCGACGACGGTGTTACCACTCACGATCACAGGAGCGACGAGTGAGATCAGCCCGAGCAACGCGGGAGCGTCGGGCGCGATCACGCCGACGACACCCATCGGTTCGGTGACCGTGAAATTGAAATGCGGCGACGCGACCGGGTTCACGTTGCCCAGCACCTGCTCGTACTTGTCGGCCCAGCCGGCGTAGTGCACGAGCCGGTCGGTGGCGGCGTCGACCTCGCGTGTCGCGGCAGCGCGACCGGTGCCGAAACGGACAAGTGTGTCGATCATCTCGGCGCGGCGCGCCTCGAGCATCTCACCCAGCCGGTAGAGGATCTGGCCACGGTTGTAGGCGGTGCGGCGAGCCCAGCCTGGACCGGCCTTGGCGGCGGCCTCGACGGCGTTGCGCAGGTCCTTCCGCGAGCACTGCGGCACATGGGCGAAGAACGCGCCGCGGGCGTCTTGCACGGGAAAAACGCGGCCGGATTCCGAGCGGATGAACGCCCCGCCCACGTAGGGCTTCGGGGTCTTGGTGACAGTCAGGCGGGGCATGGGAGGGTTAACCACGGATGGACGCGGATGAACTCGGATTCAGAGAACGACGCGTTCCCATTCCAGTTTTGGTTTTTGAAAGTTCAGGATCAGACCCACGTGGAGACCGGTAACGCGGAGGTAGTTCAGCATCTGTCCCCGTTCGTGATCGGTGATGCGGTCGATGACCTTGGTGTCCACGACCACCGCTGATC
>JAURJO010000060.1 GCA_030832235.1 Verrucomicrobiota bacterium | reverse complement strand
CTGCAGGACAACGGCGCCTGTGCCGAGCCGTACGGCCGGGGCGGGGGTGCCGGGAAGGCGAAGGCCAAGGGGCCGTTGCCCATGCCCGGTCCGGCCGAGAGCAACGTCGGCTATGGCGAGGCTTGGGCGAACGTCTCCAACACGCCCTTCCGCCTCTACAAGCATTGGGTGCACGAGGGCGGCATCAGCACGCCGTTGATCGCCCACTGGCCGCGAGGTATCTCCCGGCGCGGCGCGCTGGAACCGACACCGGGACACCTCATCGACGTCATGGCGACGTGCGTCGACGTCGGTCGTGCCACGTATCCTAAGGAGCGCGACGGGCGCCGCGTGCAGCCGATGGAAGGGCGCAGCCTGGCGCCGGCCTTCGCGGGGCGTCCGGTCGAGCGGGAGGCGCTATTCTGGGAACACGAGGGCAATCGTGCTTTGCGGATCGGCGACTGGAAGCTGGTGGCCAAGGATACCGCGGGCCCGTGGGAGCTATACGACATCGCCAAGGATCGCACGGAGATGCGTAACGTGGCCGCCACGCACCCCGAAAAACTCCGCGAGATGGTGGCGACCTGGGAGAAATGGGCGGTGCGCACGCATGCGGTGCCTTGGCCGTGGAAGCCGGCTTACCCGCTCGGTGCAGGCGGCGCGCCCTGAGGCGACAACTCTCAGTCAGCTCAGACCGGTGAACGTCACTATTCACCGAGCCAGAGGCGCCCACGGAATTCTCGGAACATTCGGAAGCATCCGCTTTGTTCCGAAGCGAGGTCGGCGGTGGTTGACCTGAAGCGGGCGCTGTTCGCCCCGATCCATGCCGAGGCTCCAGCCGCGGAGGGGATTCCGCATGCCGCGGGTTCTCCCTGACTCCCGCGATCCTTTTGCCCTCCGACCTCTCTCCGCGGGGTTGCTCCGTCGTCAGCGGGACGCCACGTTTCACGCATGAGTTCCCATGCGCGCGCGACGTCGCGGTTGAAACGCCGGTTGGGCGCCACGGTGGTGGCGACCGATACCGCCTCCTTGCGCGAGGCGGGTTTTGATAGCAGCAAGATCCTGTTCCATCCCGAGGCGGTTGTGCGCGTCCGCAAGGTGGAGCAGGTCGGCGTCGTTTTGGAACTGGCAAACCAACTCCGCGTCCCGGTGACGACGCGGGGCCGCGGCACCACACTCACCGGTGCGGCCGCCCCGCGGCGCGGGGGCTGGGTGCTCGATTTGCGCGCGCTCAACCGTATCACGATCGACGGCGAGGCCGGCATGGCGCACGTCGGCGCCGGCGCGGTGGTCGGCGACATCCAGCGGGCGGCCGACGGGGCGGGATGGTTCTATCCTCCCGATCCGTCCTCCCGCGAATACTGCACCATCGGCGGCAACATCGCATGCAATGCCGGCGGGATGCACGGGGGTAAGTACGGCGTCACGCGCGACTTCATCGTGGCATTGCACGGCTTCCTGCCGACCGGCGAGGCGGTGCAGTGGGGCACGGCGACGAAGAAGTTCTCGGCCGGGTTCAACCTGCGGGACCTGTGGATCGGCAGCGAAGGCATGCTCGGCGTGGTGACCGGCGCGGTGCTGAAGCTCATCCCGCGGCCCGCGCAGCGCTGGACGCTGCTCACCGCATTCCGCGATGAACCCGCGGCGCTGCAGGCGGCGCTCGCGCTCTTCCGGCGGCGCGTGCAGCCGGCGATTTGTGAGTACCTCGACCGTGGGAGTGTTTTGTGTGCGGAACGGGCGACCGGACACGTCGTGTTTCCCGGCCAGTCGGGGCGTCCGGTCATCCTGCTTGAGTTCGCTGGATCCGCGGCCGAGGTGCGCGAGCAGCGCAAGGCGGCGCTCGAGTGGGCGGCGGAGTGCGCCACGGCACACCGCGCGGCGCGTTCGCGCGAGGAGGCGGAGGAACTCTGGGCCGTCCGCCGCAAGTGCTCGGGCGCGATGTTCGAGCTCGGCGACGCGAAGCTCAACGAGGACGTCGTGGTGCCGATGCGTTCCTACGTGAAGCTCGCGCGCTTCCTGGAGCGGCTGAAGCGGGAAAGCGGCTTGCACATCCCGACGTTCGGACACCTTGCCGACGGCAATCTGCACGTGAACATCATGTACCGCCGCGCGGTTCCGGCCGAGCGGCGCGCCGCGGAGAAGGCCGTCGATCGACTGATGCGCGAGGTTGTCGCGCTCGGCGGGGCGATTTCCGGCGAACACGGGATCGGACTCGCGAAGTCGCCGTTCCTGCGGCTGCAGCATTCACCGGCGCAGGTGAAGGCCATGCAGGCCGTGAAGCGGGCGCTCGATCCGCGCGGGGTTCTCAACCCGGGAAAAATGTTCGAACCTTTCGAGGTGTGGAAACACCCGCGGCTCGAGGTGAAGCTGCCGTGGGATCACAAATGACGCGGACCCGGGGCAACCGAAGGCTAAGAACCGGCCGGGCGGCGCCGCATCGGGGCATGAGATAAAGCGAAGGGGGCAGAGTTTGGGCGTAACGAGTCCCAGGCCATCCGAGGGAGCGCCGTCGGCTACACCGCACGGATTTCTTACAGAAAGTCGGTCGGGTCTTTCCGGACGAAACGCTTCTCGTGTAGCCGCGGCCGCCCGCCGCGGACCAAGATGACTCCGCGATGCCCGAAGGTATCACGTGAAGCGATAGGTTTTTCGCCGCCAATCGCGCAGACCGGACAGATTACCACAGCGGATCCCGCTGCCCCGCGTTCCATTCGTCCCAGCGTCTCACCATCGTCTCCAGTCTCGCGGGTTCCTTGGCCGCGAGGTCGGTCGTCTCGCCGAGATCAGTCGCGAGGTTGAACAATTGCCACGATCCGGCCTGTCGCGGGCCGGCATCCCGGACGATCTTCCAGTCGCCGAGGCGCAGCGCCCGGCGTGGTCCCATCCGCCAGAAGAACGGGCGTGGTTCGCCCTGGGGCGATTTCACGAGAGCAACGAGATCGGTGCCGTCCAGTTCTCCGGAGGACGCGGCGATGCCCGCCGCGGCGAGCGCGGTCGCGGCCAGGTCCAGCGAAATCACGGGCGTTTCCACGGACTTTCCCCCCGGCATGGCCCGCGGCCAGCGTGCGATGAAAGGCACGCGGATGCCTCCTTCGTACAAGGAGCCTTTCTCGCCGCGCAGCGGGGCGTTGCTGGACGTGAGCTCTCGCGTGGGACCGCCGTTGTCGGAGAGAAAGACCACAAGCGTGTTCTCCTCGAGGCCGTGGGCATGCAGTTGCGCAAGCACGAGGCCGACGCTCTCGTCGAGGTGCGCGAGCATCGCGGCGAAGATGCGGCGATGAATGTCGGCTATATGGCTGAACTTTTCCAGGAAGCGATCAGTCGCCTGCATCGGGCTGTGCACGGCGTTGTAGGCGAGGGTGAGGAAGAAGGGCTGAGAGCTGTGACGCTGGATGAAGTCGCAGGCTTCGCGCGTGAACGCGTCGGTGAGATGCGCGGTCTCGTTTTCCGGCTGGCTGCCGCGAAGGATTGGGTTGTCGGCGTCGTAGTCGGGTTCCTTGTTCCCGAGGTGCGTGCTCCAGATCACGCGGCCGTCGGGTGAGCTCCAACGGCCGGTGCCGCCGTCGGGTAGTGCCTGCCGCCGCAGCCAGGTGGTCATGCGGGGGGCGGATGGCGCGGTGTAGTAATGTCCCTCGTGAAGGAAGCCGAAGAACTCGTCGTAGCCACGGCGCAGCGGGTGGAACGGCGCGGTGCCTCCGAGGTGCCACTTGCCCACGAGCGCGGTCGCGTATCCCGATTCGCGGAGGCGTTGCGCGAGCGTCCGCTGGTCAGTCGGCAGCCCCACCTTCGGGTCGGCGTTGGTGGCGCCGATCGCGTTTCCCTCGAAGCCGAAGCGGGTCTGGTAGCGGCCGGTGAAAAGCGCCGCGCGGGACGGCGCGCAAACCGACGCCGTCACGTACCCTTGGCTGAAACGAACGCCCTCGGCGGCGAGTCGGTCGAGGTGCGGCGTCGGCACGTCGCGTCCGCCCTGGAAACCGGGTTCGCCGTAACCGAGGTCGTCGGCGATGAGCAGCACGATATTGGGCCGCGGGGCCTCGGCGCGGGGCGCGGGACGCGCGGCTTTGGCCTTCTTCTCGGCGGCAAGCGCACTGGTCGCCAAAATCAGGGCGGCGCAAAGGGTGAAAACGGGCGGGCGCAAATTGCCGAGGCGCATGGGTGCGCCTAGCCTTCGATTCGACCGGCGCCGTGCTCAAGACTGAACCCCACGGTGCAGCCGTGGCCGCCCGTCGCGGATTTTTTTAGCGGCCGGACCGAATTCCGGTGCCGTTGACCGCTTCTACTTCGAGCCGCCAACGACGCTGGCGCGGCTCTTCTCGCGCTCGGTGAGGGCCTTCGGCATGGCGTCCATCAGCGCGAGGATCCGTTCGGGGTGCGTCGGGTGCGTGGAGAGCAGGGCGGGGGGAGTCGGGTCGTTGGCCGACTCCATTTCGAGGGCCTCCAGTACTTTCACCGACTCCTGCGGGTCATACCCGGCGCGCGCCATGTACATGAGGCCGACGTAATCGGCTTCCTTTTCCTTGGCGCGGTCGAAGGCGAATCCGCTGATGCCTGTCGTCAGGCCATAGACCTGACCCAGCGCGTCGATCGTGAGCCCGGAAGCGCCGCCGACGATACCGCCGACCATGCCGACGGTGCCCACCGCGCTGACGGCCAGCTCGCGCGAGAGCTTCTCGTGCACGTGCTTGGCGGTGACGTGGGCGATTTCGTGGGCGATCACGGAGGCCAGTTGGTCATCGGTCTTGGCGATCTTGAAGATGCCGGAGAACACGCCGACCTTTCCGCCCGCCATCGCGAACGCGTTGATTTGCGGCACGTCGAACACGATGAATTCCCAGTCGGCGTCGGGCATGTCCCAGAAGACGACCTTGGAAAGCCGGCTGCCCACGCGCTGCAGCTGCTCGTTGTGGTCCTTGTTCCGCGACACCCGGTAGCGACGCTTCATGTCGTCGAACATCCCGATGCTCATCTTCGTGACCTCCTTGTCGTCGACGAGGTTCATGGCGCGGCGGCCGGTCACGGGAACTTCGTAGCAACCGGCGGAAAACACGAGGGCGGCGAGGGCGACGAGGAGCTGGGCGACGGACGTCTTCTTCATGGCGGATGACCTTTGGTGAGGCCACCGGACCGGTAGGCCGGTTGGAGGCAATCGCAAGCTTGGGACGCGAAGGTGGCGCATTTGTTTCCAGGAAATCACGAGTAGGGCAAAGGCCTTTGCATTTTCGCCGATCCTCGCCATTCATTCGATGTCGGAACGAACCCCGGTTCCGAAAGTCTGGAACCCATTTTCCGCCAACCGCAGCGCAATCAGAACGTCATTCCCACCACGCCATGGCCGACGAAAACGAAGTCAACGCGGGTAAGAAACGCCGGGTCATTCATTGGAATCCGGACGCGGGAAAGCAGGAGGAGCGTCGCCGCTGGACATGGCCACGCATCGCAGCGTGGTCGGCGGGCGGGCTGTTCGGCCTGTTGCTCGTCGCCGGTCTGGTGATCCGCGGAATCAAGCTGGTCTGGGGCCCCGACGTCCTCCGGCCGCGCGCCGCCGAGACCGTGGCGGCCGCGCCGACGGTGGAAGGCGCCAGCTCGGCGTTCATCAGCCGGGCCAAGGCAGAGCAGGCGTTCGAGCTCGCCTCGAAGGCGCTGAAGGAATTGCGCCGCCTGCCGACGGATCACCCGTCGCAGCTCGAGCAGCTGATCGTGATGGAAAAGTCGTTCACGCAGAGCGACGCGCTCATGAAGGCCCACGAGTTCGCGCGCGCCTTCGGCCTGCTCGAGACGCTCAACCAGGACATCGACGCGTTTTCGCGTAACGTGAAGGCCAAGGGTGAGGCGCGGCAGGCCTACGACGCGATCCTGCTGCGGGTGAAGGACCTCGAGGTCGCGCGGGCGCTCGCGCCCGGGCGCCTGGAGGCGGCGTTCGAGGCCGCGGGAGCTGGTCGCCAGCTGATGACCGACGGCAATTTCACCGGCGCGAAGCAGGTCTTCGACCGCGGCTTCGCCGAGCTCAAGCAAGCGGAGCAGGTGCTGCAGGCGTTCGTGCGCGACAATCTGCTCGCCGGCCAGAAGGCGCTCGCCGCCGGTGAGAAGGATGCCGCCCGCAAGGCGTTCCAGCAGGTGATGGAAAAGGCGCCGGGCAATGAGGCCGCCACGCTCGGACTGAAGCGCGCCGAAAACATCGATCGGGTGTACGCGCTGCTCCAGCAGGGGGCGCAGCTCGAGAAGGACCGGCGGTTCGCCGACGCGGCGGAGTCCTACAAGAAGGCATTCGCCTTGGATGGATTTTCCGCCGCCGCGCAGGAGGGCCAGTCCCGCGCGGCGCGCTTGGAGAAGGAAACACGTTTCGCGGAGGCGAAGGCCGCCGCGGACGAGGCGCTCAAGGTGCGCGACTGGAACAAGGCCATCGCTGAGCTGCAAAACGCCCTGAAGGTCTATCCGCAAAGGACGGAGGTTCAGGCGCAGCTGAAGTCGGCCCGCGAGAGCGCCCATCGTGAGTCGGTGCAGAAGGCGCTGGCCCGCGCGTTCGAGCACGAGAAGGCGTTCCAGTGGAACGAGGCCCGCGCCGCGTTTAATGAGACCCTCCAACTCGATCCCGATCACGCCGAGGCCAAGGATGGATACAAGCGCACCGGCACCGTGATCCGCGCGTTGCTCCAGTACGAGCGCTACATCGAGGCTGCGGACCAGTTGGCCAACAAAGCCGACTTCCAGGGCGCCATCCGCCGCTTCAACGAGGCCATGGCGGTCAAGCCCGCCTACCTCCAGGCGAGCGACCGCGTGCAGCAGCTGCAGGCACTGCTCATGGCGCAGAACACGCCGGTGGATGTGACATTCAAGTCCGACGACGAGACCTGGGTGCAGATCACGAATTTCCGCGCGCCGAAAAAGCTCCAGACCGAGACCATCAAGATCCTCCCGGGCAACTATGAGGTGGTGGGGCGCCGGCGCGGTTACCGTGACGTCGTCATGCTGCTCCAGGTGCGCGGCGGCATGCCGGCCCCGGAAGTCTCGGTGATCTGCACGGTAAAGGCCGACAAATGATCCCGTTCATGCGCCTGCCGGTCGTAGCGTTTTCTCTCCTCGCCGGCGCGGCGCTGTTCGCCGCGGAATCCGCGCGTCCTGCCACGTCGGCCGAGCGCTTGCCGCCCGGCCGCACCGGAGCTTCCGCCCGGGGGCCGCTGCCCGATCCCGCTTTACTCGATGGTTCCAAGGCGGCCGCCGAGAAGAAGGGGGAGTTCGGGATGATCGGCGATTTTGAGCTCCCCGGCGAAGAGGACGGCAAGAAGGACAAGGCTGGTGGTGCTGGAGCTGGAGAGCCGGAAAAGCAGCAGGCGCAGTCGGGAGGTTCGGGGCAGTCCGGAGCCGGCGGGCAAGCGGGGCAACCGGGTGTCGCAGGAACCGGGAAGCAGGGACCGCAAGGGCAGGGGGCGGGGCCGGAAGGCAAGGAGGGCCCGGGTGGCTCGCCCACGGCTGGTGATCCCAACGCGAAGCCGGAAGGCATGAAGGTCGCGCAATTAGGCGGTGATGCTTCGGGCGCGGTGGGAGCCGAAGGCGGACCGCAAAAACCGCCGCAGGTGGCGATCGGGGACGCCGCCATGCGGATTCCCCAGAACCAGCAGGCGATGTCCGGCGTCGTGGGCGCCCAACAGGCGGCCAACCAAAACACGCAGGTTTACGAGAAGGGTACGGGCACCGGCGGCAAAGGGCCGACCGGCAAGCAAAGCCCCAATCGCACGGAAAAGGGGCGCTCGATCCCCGCCGGGCTCTGAAGCCGCTTTCGCTCCTAACGCCTTTGAAGACTGGAATTATCCGACTCTTCCTGCTGGTCCTCGCGGCCGTCGCGCCGCTGCCGGGCGCGACCAGCATTTATCCGATCGGCGCCATCGAGGACCTTTGGAATCTTCCCGCCGACGAGTTCCGCCAGAAATACCCCGGCATCAACGCATCCGGACTCGGGCCCAGCGACGAGGGTTGGTACGTGCGCTACCGGCACGAGAATCTCACCTATCTTTTCGGTCCCGTCGCCGACCGCGAGGAGGCGCGCAAGCGGAAGTGGGAGATGGAAACCGTCCGCGACGCCGCCATCCGCAACCGGCCGTCGCTGGCTTCGAGCCAAGTGGACTTCGTGCGCTTCAGTTTCAGCAACGTGTACGGCCGCGGGGCTGACGGCACCGGGACCGGCGAGGGTAAGGCGCGGATGTCGGCCGACGGAAAAAGCGGCCCCGATGGCGATCTTGACGGCGATGGCATTCCCAACGCCCTCGACAACGACATGGACGGCGACGGCATCCCGAACGATCAGGACCCGGACGTCGACGGGGACGGCATTCCGAATGCGCAGGATGATTACCCTTACGGCGCGATGGACGAGAAACTGCGCGGCTCCGGCGCCGACGGTAATGTGGCGAAAGCGGGCCAGGAAGGTGGCGGCAAGGACGGAGCCGGTGGTAAACAAGCCTCCGCCGGCAGGGACGGGCGCGAAGCCGGCGGACAAGCGGGTGATGGCGCGTCCGGTCAGCCCGTCGGGGCCGGTCAGCAAGGCCAGCAGCAAGTCGCCGGCCTTGGTCAACCGAGCCAGCGCGGGTCCCAGCAATCCGGGCAGAACGGCCGGATGGCGCAATCCGGCGCGCAAGGTCAGCCCGGCTCGCAGCAGAGCATGGGCTCCGGACAGCAGAGCAGTTCTTCTAGCAGCCAGAGCGGCCAACCCGGTTCTCCCGGCAGCCCCTCCGGCGGTCCCCCGAGCTCTTCGGGCGGATCAGCCAACCCGATCACACTCCTGCAAACGCTGCTGAAGGCGATCCTCGGCCTCTGAGTGTGCTTACGGGCTGTCGTGAAGCGCGTGCGTTGAGCATCGCGGAAGCACTCATGGCGCTTCGTAGACTTCCACTAAGACCAATCCGGCGGTTCCAGGGGCGCCTCTCACTTCCGCCGTGTAATTTCCCGGCGCCAGATTCACCAGCAGCGCGGCGTCCTTGGAGCCGGCGATAAGTGGAAATGCACCGACCTGCGCCGCTGTTTCCGCCAACAACGGCGCTCCCGCCGTGCTCCCAGAGGGAACCGCCCAGTCATCGTTGGAGGCCTCCAGCACCTGTCCTTTTCTCAGGTCGATGCGCGGATCCGCCAACGTATCGCTCACCCCGAATGGCGCCGACCCCAACGTAGGGCCCACGGCCCGAACAAGGACCCGCCGCGATTGTCCGCCGGAAATGACAAAGCCCGCGGTCAATGCCTCGCCGGATGAAATCTGCTTCAGCACGGAAAGGTTTATCAGTCGCGGCACACCACCACTTGGATCCGACCCGGCATCGTAAAGCTCCAGCAAAACCGCTCCACCGCGCCCTCCTGCCTCCCATGCCTGCATGGTGTAATTGCCTGGTGCCAGCGCCGAGGCATGGAGTGCGGCATCCCGTGACTTCGGATCCTGCCAAGCGAATGCCCCGGTCTGTGCCATCACCGCGGTGAGGGTTGCGTCGCCGCCCCAGTCGCTGTTGCCGGCCAACTCGATCGCGGCCGCTCCTCCCGTGCGGTTGAGGCGCAGCGCGGGGTCCGGCGCCACTCCGGTCACCCCGAATGCGTTGAGCGCCGGTCCCGCGACGCGCGCCAATACAGGTCGCGTTCCGCTGGAGCCTGTCCCTCCCAGTACCGTGCCCAGCGTCGCGGTTTCTCCCGGAGCAAGGGTTGTCAGCACGGAAAGGTTCACCAAGCGCGACGGCGGCAGGGATTCCACGGCAACCACAAGGGCGTTGCTGAGCGTTGGAGCGCCAGTGGAGGACACGATAACCCAGTATGTTCCCGCGGTCGCAGCTCCCGCGGCGCGCAGCGTCAGATTTGAACGGGTCGCCCCGGAGATCGCCCGACCGTCCTTGATCCACTGCAGCGCCGCTCCG
>JAURJO010000527.1 GCA_030832235.1 Verrucomicrobiota bacterium | reverse complement strand
GAGAGCCAGGAAACGGCTTCCCTCGCTGATTTCCTCCAGATCCTGCGGGTCCGTCGCGCGCTGATCGCGTTGATTCTCTCGCTGGTTGTGGTGACGACCGCGGCGGTGACGGCGTTTCTACCGCGTTGGTACCTCGCCACGACCAAGATCCGCGTCGAGAAGCCGGAAGGGGAGGTGAAACTTTTCCAAGCCCAGGGGGGCGGAGGGTACGATCCCTATTTCCTGCAGGATCAATTCCGGATCATGCAGTCCGAGAAGGTGATTTATCCCGTCATCGAGCGCCTAGGGCTCAATGCGAAGCTTGCGCCCCTGCTGGGTGCGGCCGGCCCGCTGCCGTCCGCGGTGACATACCGCTACCTGGTCGAAAGCATGCTGCGGGTGGAGTCGCAGCGCAGTTCCTCGCTGATCGACATCAATGTGTTCGCGCAGGACGCCCGCTTGTCGGCCGATATCGCGAACGAGATCGCGCGCACTTACTCGGCGGACCGGATCGCGGTGGCGATATCTGACCAGAGCGAGGGACTCGCGCAATTGCGCAAGGAGCTCGCGGCGCAGGAGGCGGTGGTGTCCCGGCAGCGTGATGCGGTCGAGAAACTGCGCAAGGACCTCAATATCTCCGGCGTCGATCTCAACGCGCGCTATTCCGACATGGAGATCGAGACGCTGCGCCAGATGCAAAACACGCTGATCGCGCTCAGCGTCGACGCGATCGGCCGCAAGACCCGCTGGGAACGGTTCCGCTCCATCGCTCCGGCCGAGCGCGTCAACCTCGTCAACTCCGAGCTCATCCCGGACCAGAACATCCAAAACCTCCTGCAGGCCTACCTGGTCGCCGACCAAAAGGTCACGCAGCTGAAATCACGGCTCGGCGAGGCGCATCCGGACCTGGTGGCGGCGGTCGACGCCCGGCTGAAGATCCGGGAGCAGCTCGACGCGCAGCTGCAGGGCTACGAGAACTCCCTGGAGATCGCCCACAAGGAGGCGGAGGCCCGGGTGGCCGAGCTGCGCCGCCAGCTTTCGCAGGCCAAGGTCGAGCAGATCCTTTCGGCCCGCGACCGCATGCGGCCGTTCGAGGAGGCGGCCCAGAAACTTGATGACGAACAGCGCCTGCTCACGACGCTCAAGCTCACGTTGCGCCAGCGGGAGATCGATTTCCAGGTGCCGAAGAAAACGATCGAGATCCTGAATACCGCCGAGCCCGCGCGCACGCCGAGCAAGCCGAGCTGGCCCCTGAATCTCACCCTGGCCTTCCTCTTCGGTGTGGTTTTCTCGGTCGGAGTGGCGGTGGCGCTGGAGTATTTCGACACCAGCTTCCGTTCCGTCGCGGAGGTTGAGTCGCGCCTGCGCCTGCCTGTCCTCGGCGTGGTGCCGTACGCTCCGGGCCCCGGCGGGGGAGACGACGACCCTGCTGCCTTGGAGCCGATCCGGGTGCTCCACACCAATCTGAACCTCACGCTGCCGCGGAGGGATTCGCACGCGCTGGTGATTTTCTCCGCCGGCCCGGGCGAGGGAAAGTCGACCACGCTCAACCGGCTTGCGCGGCTGATGGCGGCGGGAGGGGAGCGGGTGCTATTGATCGACTCCGACCTGCGGCGCCCGACGCAGCACCGGCTGCTGGGAAGCCGGCGCGAACCGGGTTTGGCGGAACTTCTCTCCGGGCAGCGTAGGCTGGATGAGGTTATCCAGCGTGGCGTGGCGCCGAACCTTGATTTTCTACCGGCCGGTGGCGTTCCCGGTTTCAACCTCAGCCTCATTCACGCCGCACGCCTGCGGGAACTGATGGCGACGCTGCGGAGCAGTCACGACAAGATCCTTTTCGACTCGCCGCCCATCATCGGGGTGAGCGATGCCAGCGTGCTCGTGAGCGTCGTCGATGGTGCGGTGCTCCTCATCCAGCACCGGCGCAATCCGCGGGCGATGGTCCAGCGCGCGCGGCAGATCGTCGAGGAGCGCCGGACGCCTCTGGTTGGCGTGGTGTTGAACCAGGTGCCGGCGAACGCGGGCGAGGACTACGGGTACTACACCCGGAACTACGAGTATTACAGCTCCCGCGAAAAATCCGAAGGGGCGAAGCGTTCTAGGACGGGAAAGCCCGGCGAGTCGGCCGAGGTGAAGGACCGGATCCGGTTGCGCGAGGAGGATCGCGCGTAGGCTCCGGCCGGATTGCGATTTTCTCCGGGCCGGCCGCTTGCTCCCGCCGGGCAGGGCGATCCCTTTTCATCGATGACCAAAAACGAGATCGCCGACGCGCTCGGGGAGATCGCCATCCTTCTGGAGCTCAAAGGCGAGAATCCCTTCAAGATCCGTGCGTACCAGACTGGCGCGCGTGCCCTGGAGGCGATCGAAGAGTCGGAGCTCTCGCGTCTGGTGGAGGCGGGTGAGCTGCGCAGCGTGAAGGGAATCGGCGAAGCTCTGGCGGCCAAGATCACGGACCTGCGAATCACGGGGCGGCTCGGTTTTCTGGAAAATCTGAGAGCGACCGTGCCGGCCGGCTTGGTGGAGATGCTGCAGATCCCTGGACTGGGTCCCAAGAAGATCCTCGCGCTGCACGGAAAGCTGGGAATCACGGACATCGCCGCGCTCGCCGCCGCTTGCACCGACGGGCGGGTGGCCGGTCTCGCGGGATTCGGGGAGAAAACGCAGGAGAAAATCCTGGCCGGCATTCGCAACCGCGAGGCTTACGCCAAGCGGCACCTGTGGTGGGAGGCGGCGGAGGTCGCGGCCCAAATTGTGACTGGGTTGCGCGCCCTACCGCAGGTCCGGCGCTGCGAAGCGGCCGGCAGCTTACGGCGCGGTCTCGAGACCGTGGGGGACCTCGACTTCATCGTGGCCGCAGAGGACTCCGCCCCCGTGGTCGCCTGGTTCATCGCGCAACCCAGCGTGCAGGAGGTGACGGCTCAGGGCGGCACCAAGGCGAGCGTGAGGTTCACCAGCGGGTTGCAGGCCGATCTCCGCATCGTGCCTGAGCAACAGTTCGCGTTCGCGCTGCATCATTTCACCGGCTCGAAGCAGCATAACGTCGAAATGCGGCAGCGTGCGCTGGCGCGCGGCCTGAGTCTCAGCGAGTGGGGTTTCTCGCCTGCGGGTCCCGACGCACCCGCGTCCATGCCGGCGGTTTCCGGCGAGGGCGAACTTTTCGCCGCGCTGGGTTTGGCCTTCATTCCGCCTGAGTTGCGCGAAGGACTCGGCGAAATCGAGGCGGCGGAGCGCGGGCCTTTGCCACGGCTCATCGAGGCCGGTGATATCCGAGGTGCCTTTCACAACCACACCAACGCCTCGGATGGCGGTAACACCCTCGCCGAGATGACGGCGGCGGCAGAGGCCCTCGGTTGGGAATACCTCGGGATTGCCGACCACTCGAAGGCGAGCTTCCAAGCCAACGGCCTGGACGAGGCGCGCTTGCGGCGGCAAATCGCCGAGATCCGTACCCTCAACGCCTCGGGACGCTTCCGAACCAAGGTCTTCGCGGGTGTCGAGTGTGACATCCTCTCCGATGGTCGCCTCGACCTCGACGACGACATGTTGGGCGAGCTCGATTACGTGGTGGCGTCGGTCCATAACGCATTCGCGCAGGAAGAGCCGGTCATGACCGCGCGGATCATCCGCGCCATCGAGCACCCGCGCGTGACGATGCTCGGCCACGCCACCGGCCGGTTGTTGCTGCGGCGCGAGGGTTACCACGTCGATCTCGGTCGCGTGATCGACGCCGCGATCGCCCACGGCGTCGTGATTGAACTCAACGCCAGCCCGTGGCGGCTTGACCTGGACTGGCGCCATTGGCGCAAGGCCGCCGCGCGCGGTTTGCTTTGCGCCATCAATCCCGATGCCCACGAAACCGCCGGGCTCGGTCACGTCGGAGCCGGCGTGAACGCCGCCCGCAAGGGTTGGCTTGAGCCGCGGCACGTCATCACCACCTGGCCGCTATCCAAGGTGGAACGCTGGCTTTCCGACCTGAAGCGTCGCTGACGACGACGACAGCCGGTCGGTGCTTGCCGATGGGGCCGGGGAGCGACCACGTTGTTGATCGCCGGTCTGGCTCGGGGAGGGCGGGAGCGGCTTACTCTCATGACCCACGGTTTCCATCGTTTCCTTTTACTTTTCTGTGCCGTGTTCGCGATCGGCTCGCGGGTGGCGGCGGAGAATTACTCGGTCACCACGCACGTCGGGACCGGCAACACGTCAGGTTCGGCCGATGGCACCCCGGGTTCGTTCCGGAATCCCTATGGCATCGCGATCGATTCCGCCAAAAACCTCTACGTCTCCGACACGCTCAACAACACGATCCGGAAAATCACGCCGGCCCGAGTGGTGAGCACGCTGGCCGGCACGGCCGGTCTTTTCGGTTCGACCGACGGCACTGGGGCGGCGGCGCGGTTCAATTTCCCGTTGGGGCTGGCCGTCGACGCATCGGGTAATGTCTTCGTGGCGGACGCGAAAAACTCCGTGGTCCGCCGCATTACCCCCGCCGGAGCCGTGACCACCTACGCCGGGGCGCCGTCCCAATTCGGTTCCGCCGACGGTCCGGCTGCGAACGCGCGGTTCTTCCTGCCTTACGGGGTCGCGATCGACGGAGACGGTAATTTGTACGTCGCTGACTCAGGAAATCACACGATCCGTAAAATCACCGCGGCCGGCGTCGTTTCCACGCTGGCTGGTTCCGCGATGCAGTCGGGATTCGTCGACGGCACGGGCTCCGCGGCGCGTTTCAATTCCCCATGGGGTATCGCCGTGGATCGTTCCGGTGTGCTCTACGTTTCTGACAACCAGAACAACGCGATCCGCCGGGTGACCGCCACCGGGGTGGTGTCGACTCTCGCTGGCAGCGCCGCGGGATCCGCCGGCTCCCAGGACGGTGCGGGCGGCGCGGCGCGCTTCGACCAACCGCGCGGTCTGACCGTCGATGTCTCGGGGAATGTTTCCGTGATGGACTACGGCAACAGCACCCTCCGGCAGATCACCGCCGCGGGAGTAGTTTCCACCGTCGCCGGTTCCGCCAAGATCATCGGCGACGCCGACAGCGTCGGTGCCAATGCACGGTTTTACGACCCGACCGATGTCGTGGCCGACGGCTCCTCCCTCTACATTGTGGATTCTTCCAATAACGTCATCCGCAAGGCGGTGCCGGCGAGTCAGGCGGCTTTGCCCGTGATCTCGCTGCATCCGGCTTCACAGGAGGTGAGCGAAGGCCAGGCGGTGACCTTCCGCGTGACGGCGGTCGGGGCCACGGCATATCGCTGGTTGCGAAACTCCGCGCCCATCGACGGTGCCACGTCCGCCACTTTATCCATCGCTGCGGCGCAGGCCGCCGACGTGGGGGTCTACTCGGTCCGCGTGATCGGCGCGGGCGGATCGGTCGACTCCGAAAGCGCCTCGCTGCTCACGATGCCGTCCGATTACGGTTCCATCCGGCTCACGCAGCGCCCGCTCAGTGTGAATGCCGCCGCGGGTGAAGCGGTGACCTTCTCTGTCGCCGCCTCCGGGGCGTCGCTCGCTTACCAATGGGCCAAGGGCGGAACGGATCTACCCGACGCCACGCGCGCATCCTTCAGCCTGAACTCCGTGCAGGGGTCGGACGCCGGAACGTACACGGTGCGCATCACCAGCGGCACAAACTCGGTGTCTGCCTCCGCGAAGCTGCAGGTTTTCACTTCCGGACCGCCCAGTCTCACGATCGTCACGCAGCCGGCCGGGGCCGCGCTGGCCGCGGGGCAGCCCTTGCGGCTCTCGGTAGCCGCCACGGGCAGCGTGGAGTTGTCCTACCAATGGCTCCGTAATGACGTGGCCCTTTCGGGCGCCACGGCGGCGGTGTATTCGGTCGCGGCGGCGCAGGCTTTGGATGCCGGATCGTACCGCGTGCGGGTGAGCGGCGGGGGACTGAGTGAATTGAGTTCCACCGCGACGGTCACCGTGAGCACACCCGGTTCCGGTCCGGCTGCCCGGCTCACGAATCTCTCCGTTCGCACCGCCATGGCCGCCGCCCAGACGCTGATCGTGGGCGTCGTCGTGGGCGGGGGCGGCCCGCGTGATATTCTGGTGCGTGCGGTCGGACCGACGCTGGGGGTCTTCGGCCTGGGCAACGCCATGGCCGATCCCCGGTTGGATTTGTACAACGGTGCGACGCGGGCTCTCGCCAACGACAACTGGACGTCGAACCTCGCCCCGACGTTTTCTTCGGTGGGCGCTTTCGCCCTTCCGGACGGCAGTCGCGACGCGGCTTTTCTGCAGGCGATTGACGGCGCCCGCTCGATCTGGGCGCAGGGAACCGGGCCCGGCGTGGTGCTGGTCGAGGCCTAT
>JAURJO010000526.1 GCA_030832235.1 Verrucomicrobiota bacterium | reverse complement strand
GACGCGCTCCAACCGCTCCGCCAGGCCCTCACGCTGCACGCTTCGTTCGACCGCGGCCTCGACGCCGACTTCTCGCGCGGCGATCCGAAGATCAAGTACGCCGGGGCGCCCAAAGGGCAGCCCGCCGGCCCAGGGGAATTCATCACCATCGTCCCGGGCGCCGGCCGCTTCGGCGGCGCGATGCACGTCACCAAGAAGAACCCCATCCGTCCGTATTATGCGGGCCCGGGCGCCATCAACTACAGCAGCGCCGACTGGAGCGGCTCGGTTTCGGTGTGGCTGCGCCTCACTCCCGACGAGGACCTCGAGCCCGGCTACTGCGATCCGGTGCAGATCATCGGCGACGATTCGAAGAAGGGATTCATGTTCCTCGAGTGGTCGAAGGACGAGAACCCGCGTCATTTCCGTTACGCGATCCGTCCGCTTGTCGAGATCTGGAATCCGCGCGGCCTGGATTGGGCCAAGATGACCGACGCCGAGCGCCCGATGGTCTCATTGCACACCGCGCCGTTCTCCCGAGACCGCTGGACGCACGTCGTCTTCACGTTCCATCGCGTGAACACCGGCAAGTCGGCCCGCGGCGAACTCTTCCTCGACGGAAAGTCGCGCGGTGTAATCCGTGATTGGGACCTCCGCTTCGGCTGGCAGGCCGACAAGGTGCAGCTGGTGCTGGCCGCCGCCTACGTCGGGAAAATGGATGATCTTGGAGTGTTCGACCGCGCGCTCACGGCGTCCGAGGTCGCGCAACTCTTCGCGTTGAAGAACGGCATCCGCGACCTGCGGTGAGTGCTTGAACGGACGCTACCAGTCCGCCGGCCGGGACAGCATTCCCTGCGGCTGGCCCCGATGGGACCGGTGCAGCCGAGATGGCCGTCGGCTGATATTCATTTCACCAAAATCCGGGGTTACCCGACCTTGGCTACAGAGCGCCCCAAGATCCTCCTAAACCTCCCTTACCCCATGAAATGCTCCGCCTTCGCGATCTGCTCGTTGTTCGTAGCCACCCTCGCCGCCGCGGCCGAACCGGACCTCACCGTCACGCGCGACGTCCCGTACGCGATGCCCGTCCATGAGCGCAACACGCTCGACATCCACGCGCCCGCCGGGGCGAAGAACCTCCCGGTCGTCTTCTGGATCCACGGCGGCGGCTGGCAGGCCGGCAGCAAGGCCGACGTGCAGTTAAAGCCGAGGCTCTTCACCTCCGCTGGCTGCGTCTTCGTCGCCATCAATTACCGCCTGCTGCCGCAGGTCGACATGTCCACCCTCACCCGCGACGTCGCCCGCGCGCTTGGCTGGGTGCACCGCAACATCGCGAACCACGGCGGTGATCCGCGCCGGATCTTCATCATGGGACACTCCGCCGGCGCCCAGCTCGCCGCCCTGCTGTGCACCGATGACCGACTCGCGCGCGCCGAGGGCGTGCCGTTCTCTTCGCTGAAGGGCTGTGTGCCGGTCGACGGCGACACGTTCGACTTGCCTGCGATCATCGCCACCGCCGAGACCCGCCGGCGCGTCCACGGGCAACCCGAGCCGAAGGGGACGCATCGCGCGAAGTTCGGGACCGAGGAGCAGCACCGGGAGTTCTCCGCGGTGACCCACGTCGCCCCGGGCAAGGGCATCCCGCCGTTCCTCATCCTGCACATCAACGCCAACCCCGACACCACGATCCAAGCCCAGCGCCTCGCCGCGGTGCTCAAGGGCGCGGGGATTCCCGCGAAGGTGCTCGGGGACCGCGAGGCGAACCACAGCAGCCTCAACCACCGGCTCGGCGAACCCGGCGACGCCAACACCCGCGAGCTGCTCGCCTTCGTGGCGGCGCAGTTGAAATGAGCCGGCCGCCCGCCGGCCGTGTTCAGGACGCCGGCGGCGACTTCCGGTCGGGATCGGTCTCCTTCACGTAACGATCAAGGACCGCGCCGGGTGGCCCCCAATCGGCCCGGAGCCGCACGTCCTTCGCGCCTGAGACCGATCCGGGCGCGGCGTGACCACCCTTTTCCGCGGCGCGCCGCATCTCCCACCAGCACTGCCCGCGATGGTTGTGCTCGTGGTCGATGACGAAGCCCGCCTCGCGCATCATCGGGCCCGTCCAGCCCATGCAGTGGTCGCAATAGTCGCAATACTGCTCGAGTCCGTTGCGACGCAGGAAGCCCTTGGAGGGGCAATCGTGCATGTCGATGCGGAACACCCCCGGGGCCGACGTGATGTTGAAACCAAGATCCGGCGACTCCTCGAGCAACGTGTGCCCCCAGTACTTTTCCATGCCGGCGAAGCCCTCCCGCTCGATCAGCTCGCGCGCGTGTCGCTGGCTGTCGTGGTTGATCGCCGCGTCCCAGTAGTCGCGCACCAAAGCGTGCCCGCCGGCGCGCTCCAGCCACGCAAAGGTCCACTCGTAGTGACCGCAGAAATCGTGGCAGCCGATCATGACGCCACCTCCCGGATCGCCGCCGGATCCTGCGGCGGCAACGCGGCCGCCGGCGTCGCGTAGGTATGGACGCAGGCACCGTCGCCGCCGGACAACCGCATCTGCAGACCCGCCTCCGCGGCGCGAGCCTCACCGAGGATGTGGCAATGGCGGCAGTACTCGCGCACGATCTCGCGGTTTCCCGCCCGCAGGTGACGAATCGCGGGGCAGACCCGGACGTTGATCTCGACGCGTTCCGGCAGCTCGCGCACCTCGACCTCGCCGCCCGGCTCCGCCGCAAAGAAGGCCCGCCAGTACGAAGCAACCGCCGGCAGCCCGCCGGCGCGCCAGGCGCGGTTCACGGGTGCGAAATAGTCGCGGCCCAAATCACGGAGGTAACGCCGCCAGCCGTCCTCGCCCAGCCGCGCGAGGAGAAAGCGGAACGTCGCGTTCGTCGCGTAGTAGAAATCCGCCGAGCCCTGGGGCTTGGTGTCGGTGTACGGCAGGGGCGAGGTGCTCATCTCAAAAACGGTCCGCGGCGGAAACGCGGCTGGCCAGCCGCGAATGCAAGTACCCTCACCGGCGTCTTCAACGCATCCCGGCACGCCATTCACCGTCCTCGGTCGCCACCGCGCTCAGGGTCGCACTGCTTCCGGGCTTCACCGCCAGCCCCGCGGCACGCCAAGCGGACATAGCCGCATCCGGCCAGCCCTTCTCGTGCTCGACCGCCATCGCACCCTCCGTATGAAGCCGCGGCGCCGCCAACGCCTGCGCGAAGGAACTCCGCTCGACCACGTGCGCCAGCAGGAAATCGAACACCGCGTTCGGAATCCGCCGGCCGCCCCGTCCGCCCACCGCGGTGATCGCCTTCCCCGCGGCGGTCACGATCACCGGCGCCATGTTATGCAGCGGACGCTTGCCCGGCCCGGGCGCGTTCGGATGCGCGGGGTTGGTTTCAAACCGCGACATCCCATGCCCGAGCGTGAGACCGAGCTCTCCGACCGTCACCTGCGCCCCGAAGCTGTCGCCGTGCGTGAGCGTGAGCGCCGCCATGTTTCCGTGCCGGTCGCACGCGCTGAAACTCAACGTCCCGCCCTGCGGGTTGGCTTTCAGCCCGTGGTCGATCGCGCGGCCCGTTTTCAGCGCCGCCCGCACCCGCTCCGCGCTCTCCAAGGCATAGTCCGCCGAAAGCAACCGCGCCTGAGGCACGGGGCCGAAATCCGGATCGCCGAGCAGCGCCAGCCGGTCGCGCCACGCCAGCCGCAACGCCTCGACGCGCGCCAACGCCCGCGGGCCGTCGCCCTCGATTTTCTCCCAACCGAGCGCGCGCAACAGCGCCAGGGCCTGCAGCACCGTGATGCCCCCGGAAGTAAGCGCCGGGGTGTGGATCGAGCGTCCGTCCCATTCGAGCCGCAGCGGCTCGACCAGACGCGCGCGGTAGGCGGCGAGATCGCGCGCCGTCACCAGCCCACCGTTGCGCGCGAAGCCCTCCGCAAGTCGCAACGCGAGATCGCCGCGGTAAAGGGGTTCGACCGACTCCGCCTTCGCCAGCGCACGCAGCACTTCGGCCAACGCGGGGTTGCGCCACCTTTCACCGGCCTTGGGTGCAACGCCACCGGGCTGATAGAGCGCCGCCGAGCCGGGGTCCGCCCGCATGCCGGCGGAGAGTTTTCCCAATATCCCCGCCAGCGCGGGCGTCACCGTCACGCCCTCGGCGGTGAGCCCTATCGCCGGTTTCAGCGCGTCGCTGAAACGCAGCGTCCCGAATTCCTTCAACGCGAGTTGCAGCCCGGCCATCACGCCGGGGACGCCGGCAGCCAACCACCCGTGGTGATTGCGCCGGCCCGGGACCTGTCCCTTCGCATCGGGACGGAACATGTCCGCCGTGGCGGCGGCCGGCGCCTCGGTGTTGGCGTCGATCACGACGATCCGCCGCCCGCCGTCCATCGCGACGATCCCGTGCGCCGCGTAGCCACCGATACCGGTTTGATGGGGTTGTGTCACGGCGCCGACCAACGCCGCGACAACCAGTGCGTCGACCGCATTGCCGCCGTCGGCGAGCACCTTCGCGCCCGCCAACTGCGAGAACGGATCGCCCACCACGTGACCGTGCGGCTGCTCCGGCCGCAGCGCGGCGCGGACGGCAGGACGCGCGATGAGGGCGGCGGCACCGGCCTGCGCGAGAAACCTCCGACGGGAAGAAGGGAATGAAGGCATCACGGGGGCACGGGGTTGCTTCGAAGGTTCAGTCGTGCGCGCCGGCGCTTTCAATGCCGGAAACCTTGAGCCGCCTCCGGACGTCGGCAGCATGACCCCCGCCCCTCCCCATGCGTCTGTTTCTCGTGTTGCTCCTTGCGTTCGTCGTCCGGACGGCGTCCGCGCGTCCGCCGAATTTCGTGATCATCCTCGCCGACGATCTCGGCTGGGGGGACCTCTCGTGCCAGGGCAGCACGACGATCTCTACCCCCCGGCTCGACCAGCTGGCGCGGGAAGGCGTGCGGTTCACCGACGCCTATTCGGCGGCGCCGTTCTGCAGCCCCTCGCGCGCCGCGCTGCTGACCGGACGCCTGCCGGCGCGGGCCGGTTTGCCGTACGTGTTGTTCCCGACCGAGCACCACGGCCTGCCGGACGCCGAAATCACACTCGCCACCCTGCTGAAGACGCGGGGCTACGCCACGGCCTGCATCGGCAAATGGCACCTCGGGTGGGACGAGCCCTTCCGTCCGCGCCGCCACGGTTTTGATGAGTACTTCGGTCTCCCGCACAGCAACGACTCCAACCAGTGGCCGGTGGGCGAGCCGTTCATGCAGGTGATGGGAGTCGTGCCGCTGCCGCTGATCGACGGTGAACGGGTCGTGGAGGCGCCCGTCGACCAATCTACCCTCACCCGGCGGTACACCGAACGCGCCGTCGCGTTCATCCGCGCCAACCGCGACCGGCCCTTCCTGCTCTACCTGCCGCACACCATGCCGCACATCCCGCAATACGCCTCGCCGGAGTACGCGGGAAAATCCAAAGGCGGTTTATACGGCGACACCGTCGAGGAGATCGACGCCAGCACGGGCGTGATTCTCGACGCTCTGCGTGAGCTCGGACTCGACCGTGACACCGTGGTCTTTTTCACCAGCGACAACGGCGCCCCCGGAGGTCGCGGGAATGCCGCTGGCACCAATAAAAACGCTTCCGCCAAGACGAAGACCCCGACGAAGGCCCCGCGCTTTCCGGGCCGATCATTCTACGGCAGCAATGGTCTTTTGCGCGCCGGTAAGGGAACGACGTACGAAGGTGGCATCCGCGTGCCGCTGTTGGTGCGCTGGCCCAGCGGGGTCGCGCCCGGTCGCATCGTCGATGCTCCGGTCTCGTTGATGGATATTTTTCCCACGTGCGTGCGACTCGCCGGCGCCAATCCGCCGGCGGACCGCGTGATCGACGGCCGTGACCTCGCTCCGTGGTTCACCGCCGGTACGGCCCCCGAGGGATCACCGCGCCTGCTACCGCATTACTTCGGTGTGCAGCCGCAGGCGATCCGCGAGGGAAAATGGAAACTGCTGCTCGCCGGCATACCCGCGCCCGAGCCGCGACCGGTGAGCCTTTGGTGGGAGCACCTGCCGGCGCTTTTCGTGACGCAGCACCGCGTGCTTGCCGCGCCCGAGTTGTACGACCTGTCGGCTGATCCGGGCGAAAAGGAGAACCTCGCGGAGAGAAACCCCGAAATTGTGAACCGCCTCGCCACGCGTGCCCGCGAGTTTGACGCCGCGCTCCAGCGCGACCGCCGCCCGATGCAATTCACCCCCGGCCCGCCCCCGCCGCCTCCGGGCGCGATTCGCCCAGCCACCGCGCCGTTGCCCGCGGGCCGCGAATAGCTTCACTGCCGACCGTGACCCCGCCCCGCCTTATCGCCCTGATCATCGCCCTCGCGGCCGCCACTTGTGCGGCGGAGACGGGCGCGGGTGCCGAGGAGCTGTTCACACGGCGCGTGGCGCCGTTGCTGCGAGAAAAGTGTCTGGCGTGTCACGGCCAGGACGAAGCCAAGATCAAGGGCGGCTTGGATCTACGCACGCGCGCCGAGGCGCTCATCGGCGGCGACAGCGCCAAGCCGTCGTTCGTCGCGGGCCGGCCCGAGGAAAGCCCGCTCTACCTCGCCGCGCGCCGGAACCACGACGACTGGAAAGCCATGCCGCCCAAGGAGGCCGAGGCGCTTTCCGCCGCCCAACTCGACTGGCTGCGCGATTGGATCGCCGGCGGCGCGCCTTGGCCCGACGCCGCCCGCCAGGAGGAGATCCGCACGGCCCGCGGCGTCGCGTGGGCGACCGAGGACGGTGTGACGGTCGTGACCAGCGCCGGGCTTTCACCGGAGTGGAACGGACGCCGATACCAGCCGGCCGATCTCTGGGCCTACCAGCCGGTGAAGAAGCCCGCCGTGCCCGACGCCGCGAGGAACGCGCATCCCGTCGATGCGTTCGTGGACGAAAAGATTTCGGTCCTCGGACTCACCGCCGCGCCTCCCGCCGAGGCCCGTGTACTGATCCGCCGGATGACTTTCGGACTCACCGGGCTGCCGCCTTCGCCCGAGGAAGTCGTGGCGTTTGAGCAAGCCCACGCGGCGGATCCGCGCGCCGCGGTCGCGTCGACGGCGGATCGCCTGCTAGCGAGTCCACACCTTGGCGAACGCATGGCCCAGCACTGGCTCGACGTCGTGCGGTACGCCGACACCGCGGGTTTCGCCAACGACTACGACCGGGGCAACGCCTGGCGCTACCGCGACTACGTCGTGCGCGCGTTCAATGCCAACAAGCCGTTCGACCGTTTCATCCGCGCGCAGATCGCCGGCGATGAGATCGAGCCGGACAACCCGGAGGCGATCGTCGCCACCGGTTTCCTCCGTATGGGCCCATGGGAACTCACCGGCATGGAGGTCGCGAAGGTCGCGCGGCAGCGCTTCCTCGACGACGTCACCAACAGCGTGGGCGAGACCTTCCTCGGCCAGCCGCTGCAATGCGCGCGTTGTCACGACCACAAGTTCGACCCGATCCCGACACGCGACTACTACGCGATCCAGGCCGTGTTCGCGACGACCCAGTTGGCCGAAAGGCCGGCGGCGTTCCTGCCGCAGGAGAACACCTCGGGTTTCGACGAAAGGAAACACCTCGAGCAACGGCGGGAGGATCATCTGGCCGCCCTCCGGCGCCTCGATGAGCGCATGCTGGCGAACGCGACGGAATGGCTCCGCACCAAGGGCCGCGACCCCGCGCGGTGGGAAGCCTCGGTGGCGCAGGCGCGTAAACAGGAACGTACCAAGCAACGACGGGAATTCGAAGGCGTATTCGCCGCCGCCCGCTCGATCCTCATGCGCCAGAAGGTGCCGGAGGACGAGTTCCCGCCAAAGCTCGTCGGCCTCACCCCGCAGGAATACGGCGAGGAACGCGTCGCCCGGAAAGGTCTTGAGCGCCTCCGGTGGGAGCTCGAGCGCTACGAGCCGGTCGCGCTTGCGGTATACAACGGTCGCACCCCTGAATTAAAAACGGTCAACGCACCCATGCGCGTGCCCGCGGCCCGCGTTGAGGAGGGCGAGCTCGAGAAGACCTGTATCCTCACCGGGGGGGATCCGTTTTCGCCGGGCGCGCCGGTCGCCCCTGGAGTACTGAGCGTTCTGGGCGACATTCGGTCCGGCGGCACGCCGGAGACGATCGACGGGCGTCGCCGCGCGCTTGCCGACTGGGTCGCCAGCCCAGCCAATCCGCTCACGGCTCGCGTGATCGTGAACCGGGTCTGGCAATGGCACTTCGGCCGTCCCCTCGCCGCCAACCCCAACAATTTCGGCGTGAGCGGCGGCAAACCTTCCCATCCCGCCCTGCTCGACTGGCTCGCGGCGACATTCGTTGAAAACGGCTGGTCCCTCAAGCACCTGCACCGCCTGATCGTGACGAGCGCCGCCTACGCGCGGTCCTCCGCCCATCCGGACCGGAAGACGTTGGCCGAGAAGGACCCCGCGGGCAGTTCCCTCGCGGCCTTCCCGCTCCGGCGTCTGAGCGCGGAGGAATTGCGCGACGCCATGCTCGCAGCCTCCGGTGAGCTCAACCGCGCGATCGGCGGCATTCCGAACCGTCCCGAGATCAACCCCGAGGTCGCGCTGCAGCCGCGTCAGGTCATGGGAACCTTCGCCGCCGCCTGGGTCCCGAACGCGCTACCGTCCGAACGCCACCGCCGCAGCCTGTACGCGCTTCGCATCCGCGGGCTTCCCGATCCGGCGATGGAGGTCTTCAACCAACCGGGGCCGGATTTCTCCTGCGAGAAGCGCGACGCGTCCACCATCACGCCTCAGGTCTTCAGTCTCTTCAACGGCGCCGCCAGCCACGCCCGCGCCCTCGCGCTCGCCGCCCGAGCAGTGCGCGAGTCCGCCGACGACGCCGGCGCCGTCGCGCGTTGTTTCGCGCTGGCGCTTGGCCGCGCTCCTTCCCCGGAGGAATTGGCGACCTGCCTCACCCACTGGAAGGAGATCATCCCGCTCGCCTCCGAGGCGCCGGCCGCGCCGCGTCCGCCGGCGGAGGTGCGTCGCGAAGCGGTCGAGGAGAACACCGGCGAGCGCTTCGCCTTCACCGAGCGGCTCCACGCCGCCGCGGATTTCAAACCCGACCTCTCCCCGGTCGACGTGCCCGCGCGGACGCGCGCGCTGGCCGACGTCTGCCTCGTGCTGTTCAACGGCAACGAATTCACCCACGTGGAATAAACCGCCCGCCCCATGAGCTCCTATTTCCCCTGCGCCGGCGGCCGCGCCCTGCACGCCCCCACCCGACGCGATTTTGTCTACGGTCTCGGTGCCAGCCTCGGCAGCGTGGCCTTCAGCGCCCTGCTCGCTGCGAATGCCGGCGCAACCTCCGCGGCCGGACCCCGCCCCGGTCCGCTGGCGCCCCGCCCCCCGCACCGCGCCGCGAAGGCCAAGTCCTGCATCTTCCTGATGATGGAGGGTGGTCCATCGCATTTGGATACCTTCGACCCAAAGCCGGCCTTGGAGCGCCTGCACCTCAAGGAATTCACCCGCGAGGGCCGGGAAAAGTCGGCGATGGAGAGCGGCAAACGCTACTACGTCCGCAGTCCTTTCCGTTTCCGCAAGGCCGGCGCCAGCGGAGCCGACATGGCGGAGAACTGGGAGCATCTCGCGAAGGTGGCCGACGACCTCTGCTTTTACCGCGGCTGCCAGGTCGACAGCGTCAACCATCCCACCGCGATGTACCAGATGAACACGGGCAACCGCTTCGGCGGCGACCCGGGCATGGGTGCGTGGGTGACCTACGGTCTCGGCTCGTTGAACCAGAACCTGCCCGGCTTCGTCGTGCTGCCCGAGGTTTCCTATCCGCAGGGCGGCGCCCCGAATTGGGGCAGCGGTTACCTGCCGGCGGTTTTCCAAGGCACGCCGCTGCGCGCGAAGGGCGCGCCTATCTTGGATCTGGCTCCGCCCGCCGGCGTTTCGCCGGAGAGGCAACGCCGCAACCTCGACCTGCTCGCCCGCCTCGATTCCGCGCACGCGTCGCGCCATCCGGGTGCCGACGCCCTCGCCGCGCGGATGGAGAGCTACGAGCTGGCGTTCCGCATGCAGATGGAAGTGCCGGGCGTGCTCGATCTCGCCGGCGAGGACGCCGCCACCCGCGAACTCTACGGCATCGGCAAGGAGCCCACCGACGCGTTCGGACGGAAATGCCTGCTCGCGCGGCGGCTGGTGGAACGCGGCGTGCGTTTCGTCCAGCTCTACAACGGCACCTGGGACAGCCACGACTACATCGAGCGTGCGCACAGCAACTTGGTGCGCGGCGTCGACCAGCCGATCGCCGGGCTGATCGCCGACCTCAAGCGCCGTGGCCTGCTCGAAAGCACGCTGGTCGTGTGGTGCGGGGAGTTCGGCCGCACGCCCGACAACGGCGTGCGCGGCGGCACCGCCTACGGCCGCGATCACAACCCGAAGGCGATGACGATCTGGATGGCGGGCGGGGGCGTGAAAGCCGGCCACACCATCGGCGCCACCGACGAGACCGGCATGGAGGCGGTCGACCGCGTGCACCACGTGCGCGACCTGCACGTGACGCTGCTCCATTTGCTCGGGCTCGATGACAACCGCCTGACTTACTACCACGGCGGCCGCTTCAAGCAGCTGAGTCAGTTCGGCGGCACGGTGATCAACGAGCTGATCGCCTGAGCCGCTGGGCGGCCGGAGTCCTTCCTGGTGAGCAGCCTGCGACCTTGCGCGGACCGTATACGCCGCGGCATAGTCCTATCGTGATCACCCCTTCCCGCCCTATCCTCGCCCTGCTCGTCGCGCTCGCCGTCCCCGCGCTACGCGCTCACGAGGTCGCCACTGAGATGCTGCAGGCCGCCGCGCAATTCCGGGCATCGCTCGATGCCGCGCAGCTGAAGCAGGCGACCTACCCGCTAACCGACGCCGAACGGGAGAACTGGAATTTCGTGCCCATCGCGCGGCAGGGACTTCCTTTCAAACGCATGTCGACCGACCAGCAGGCGCTCGGTCTGGCGCTGCTTCGTTCCGGACTGAGCCACACCGGCACGGCCAAGGCGCAGGCGATCATGCAGCTCGAGCTCTTCCTCAAGGAGGCCGAAAAGGACACGAAGGGACGGCGGGACCCGGTACAGTACTTCATCACGTTCTTTGGCGAACCCTCGGCCTCCGCATCGTGGGGCTGGCGCTTCGAGGGACACCACTTGTCGTTCAACTTCACCGTCGTGGACGGGAAACACGTCTTCTTCACGCCGTCTTTCATGGGGACGAACCCGGCCGAGGTGCGCTCCGGCCCGCGGCGCGGCGAACGTGTGCTCGGAGAAGAGGAGGACGCCGGTTTCGCGTTCATCGAATCCCTCGACGCCGAGCAGCGCCGCGCGGCGGTGATCGCCGCGGACCCGCTGAAGGAGATCGTCACCACCAACAGCAAGCGCGTCGATCCGTTGTCACCCGCCGGAATTCCAGCGGCCCGGTTGAATCCCGCGCAACGCGCCCGCCTGGAGGCGTTGGTGAAACTCTACCTCGCGCGCTGGCGGCCGGAACTGGCGGAGGAAACCTTTGGAAAGATCGCCGACGCCGGCCTCGACAAGCTCACGTTTGCGTGGGCCGGACCGGTCGACCGCACCAAAGGCCGTTACTACCGTATCCAGGGTCCGACCTTCCTGATCGAGTTCGATAACTTCCAGAATAACTTCAACCACGTGCACACCGTGGTGCGGGACTTCAAGGGCG
>JAURJO010000525.1 GCA_030832235.1 Verrucomicrobiota bacterium | reverse complement strand
TCAGCGGTGAGGAAATCGCTACGGCGCAGAGCCCGGCGAGGCCTACGATCTGACCTGAATGCCCTTGCGCTCCAGTTCGCAGGGCGAGTTCGAGGTGACAAACGCGCGGGGTTGCGGCACTGGTCACCCGTGCCCCGTTTTCTGATCCGCGTGCTGCCCCTCGCCGCTCTCATCGCGGCGGCCCTCTGGCTGCGCGGGCACGACCTCGCCCGTCGGCCGATGCACGCCGATGAGGCGAACCAGGCGGTTAAGACGGGCGAATTGCTGGACGCAGGCCGCTACGTTTACGACCCCCGAGACCACCACGGACCCACGCTCTACTACGCGGCGGCGTTCACCGCCCGCCTGCGGGGTGAAACCAGCCTGGCGACGTTGTCCGAAACCACCGTGCGGCTCGTACCCGTGGTCGCCGGCGTGCTCGCGGTGCTCTTCACGGCGCTGCTTGGCACGTCGACTCCCGGCCGGGAGCAGGGCCGACCTTCACGCTGGCTTCCCCTCGCCGCGGCGGGGTTCGTGGCGGTCTCCCCGCCCGCGCTCTACTACAGCCGCTACTTCATCCAGGAGACGCTGCTCGCCACCTTCACGCTCGCGACCTTCGTCGCCGCCCGCGCCTGGTGGCGGACCGGGCTCACCCGCTGGGCGCTGGCCGCCGGCGTCGCCGCGGGGCTGATGCAGGCCACCAAGGCCAGCGCGCCGTTGTTTCTCGTCGCCGCGTTTCTCGCCGCGCGGATCGCTGGGCTGCGTCCGGCGACACGAAGACCCGGACGTGACGTCACGGCGGCGCTGCTCGCCGGCCTCCTGACGGCTTCCCTGTTCTTCTCCTCGTTCGGCTCAAATCCGGCCGGGCTTCGCGACGCTTTCGCCGCGTACCTCCATGGTGCGGAGCGTCTGCTCGGTCCCGCCGCGCCGCCCACCGGCCACGAGAAACCGTGGAATTATTATCTGCATCTCTTCGGGTGGCGGCGCGAACACGGGCTCGTCTGGCATCAGGCGCCCTTCGCGATCCTGGCTGCAGCTGGTGCGGTGGGCGCATGGGCGCGTCGCGATCCCGTCCCACGCGCGCTCAGCCTCTACACCGCGTTCATCGCGGCGGTTTTCTCCCTCCTGCCGTACAAAACCCCCTGGCATGCGGTGCACTTCGTCGCGCCGCTGGCTCTGCTCTCCGCGGTCGCGCTGGGAGCCGTTTCGCGTTTGCGCACCGGTCGGTTGGTCGCGGTGGCATTTGGATTGATCGTGACTGCCACCCTGTTCCAGCAGGCGTGGCGCGCGTCGTTCCTGCGTCCCGCCGATTGGCGTAACCCGTGGGCCTATGTCCACAGCTCGGCCGACGTCCTCAAGCTTCGCACCCTCGCCGACGCCGCCCGACGCGCCGAACCGGACCGGCCGATCCGGGTGATTTCCGAAGAGTACTGGCCGCTGCCTTGGTATTTGCGCGGCGTCCCCGGCCTAGGCTACTGGAGCGAACCACCGGTGGAATGCGACGGAGCGCTCGTCATCGCCTCAAACGCATTGGCCGACACCGTCCGCGCCCGGCTTAAGCGGCCCTACCGTGAATCCGTGCTCGGTTTGCGTCCGGGCGTTCTCCTGATCGTGTTCACGCCCGAGCCGTGAAACCGTCCCTCTCGCTCGTCATCCCGTTCTACAACGAGGCCGGCAACATTCTGCCGCTGACGGAGTGCTGCGTCAGCGTGCTGACCACGACGGGGCGGCCGTTCGAAGTCATCCTGGTCAACGACGGCAGCACCGACGGCACCGCGGTCGAGATCGCCGCCTGCGCCGCGCGCTGGCCGCAATGCCGCGAACTCCGGATGGAGCGCAATTCCGGGCAGGCCCTCGCCTTGCTCACCGGTTTACGCGCGGCAGCCGGGGACTTCATCGCGACCATGGATGGTGACGGCCAGAACGATCCCCGCGACATCCCGGAGTTGCTCGCCGCCGTGGAAACAGGCGTGTGCGATCTCGCCTGCGGCTGGCGCGCCGACCGTCACGACTCGACGCTCCGGCGGCTGATGTCGCGCGTGGCCAACGCGGTGCGCGGGCGGTTCCTCGGAGACGGCGTCCATGACTCCGGTTGCCAGCTGCGCGTGATGCGGAAGGAAGTCGTCGCGGCGCTGTATCCGATGGAGCTGATGCAAAGCTTCGTGCCGGCGCTCGCCACGGCCGCCGGTTTCCGCGTGGGCGAACGCAGGGTGCGACATCACGCGCGGACCACGGGCGAGTCGAAGTACGGATTTCGCCGCCTGTGGTGGCGGCCGGCCGTCGCCATGATCGGCCTTCGCTGGCGGATGTGGACCGGGAGGCGCCCATGACGCATCCGGTTTTCCAGCACGAGGCGATGAACACGTTCTTCGAGATCGCCGTCGCCGGGCAGCCGCGGGACTACGCGCGGCACGCGGCGCAGGCGGCCTTCGCGGAACTGGAACGTCTCGAGGAGGAGCTGAGCCGTTTTATCGACGGCAGCCACATCGCGCGGGCAAACCGGCTCGCGATGGGCGAATCTGTCGTCGTGTCACCGGACACGCTGGAATGCCTCCTGATCGCTACGGACCTCGCGATCGCCACGGGCCGAGCGTTCGACCCGGCCTACGCCTCGGAGCGTCCGGTGGACCTCGATTCAGAACTTCCTCCCTACACGCTCGACCCCGCGAACCACACGCTGACGTCGCACGCGATCCGCCTGCGTCTCGATCTCGGCGCGGTCGGCAAGGGTTACGCCCTCGATGTGATGGCGGCCACACTGCGCGAATGGGGCATCACGTCGGCCTGCCTCAACTCCGGCGGCAGCAGCCTGCTGGCCTTGGGCGAGGAGACCGCGGGTTCCGGCGGCTGGGTTGTTGGCCTCGGCGAGGAGGAAACCTACCGGACCATCCCGCTCCGTGACGCCTCTTTGAGCGGCTCCGGCACCGCGGTTAAGGGAGCCCATCTGATTGATCCCCGCACTGGAAAAGCCGCCTCCCGCACCCAGCGCACCTGGGCGCTGGCGCCGACGGCGGCGCAGGCGGACGCCCTTTCAACCGCCTTCTTCCTGATGGACGAGCCCGCGGTCGCCGCGCTTTGCACGGCCCATGCGGCGATCGGCGCCGCCCTGACCCGCGAGGATGGTTCACTCGCGACCTTTGGTGCACTGACGGGGCCCGGAACAGCACCATGAAATCTGCGCCATTCGTTGCTCTAACCTTTGTCATTTCCTTTGCGTCGACGACGACGAAGGCCGCGGAAACGTCCTCCCCGAACCCGGTGGATTTCTCCCCCGCCGCGCGCCGCGCGATCGCGGCTCCGTATCTGGCCGAGGTGGACGCGGAGTTCCGGCGGTTCGCGGAGGAAAAACGCCTGCCCGGCGCGGTGTGGGGAATCGTGATCGATGCGGAACTGGTGCACACGGGCACATTCGGGTTGGCGGACTTGGATCGCCGGGCGCCTGTCACGAAGGAGACCCGCTTCCGGATTGCCTCGATGTCCAAGAGTTTCACGGCCGCCGCGATCCTTAGGCTGCGAGATGAGGGCAGACTCCATCTCCAGGATCCCGTCGCGAAGCATGTCCCCGAGTTGGCGGCCACGCCGCCGGTCACCCGCGACACCCCGCCGACCAGCATCGAGCACCTCCTCACGATGTCCGCTGGATTTCCCGAGGATAACCCTTGGGGCGACCGGCAGCTGGATGTGACCGACGAAGCGTTTCGGGACTTCCTCGCCGCCGGGGTGTCCTTCGCGTCCACCACCGGCACGGCGTACGAATACAGCAACCTCGGTTACGCGCTCCTCGGCCGGATCATCACGCGGGTCGCCGGTCTGCCGTACCAGGAATACATCCGTCGGGAGCTACTGGCGCCGCTTGGGATGAAGGATACCGTATGGGACCCGCGGGACGTGCCCGCCGGGAAAATCGCGTTGGGTTACCAACGTGAGGGAGCGGCGTGGCTTCCCGAGCCGCTGCTGAACGACGGCGCCTACGGCGCGATGGGCGGCCTGGTCACGACGCTGCCGGACTTCGCGCGGTACGCGGCGATGCATCTGGCGGCGTGGCCGCCACGCGATGACGTCGAATCCCTCCCCGTGCGACGTGCGACGCTTCGTGAGATGCACCAGGCGCGGATGCCGTCAGGTTTCGCGGCAACCGAAAAATCCCTGGCGGGCGAGCCGCAGCCCAACGTCAGCAGTTACGGTTACGGCCTCGTCTGGAATCTCGATTCGCGTGGCACGGTGCGCATCGGGCACAGCGGCGGTCTTCCCGGCTACGGCAGCAATTGGCGCTTCTACCCCGACCACGGCTTCGCGGTGATCTCGTTCGCCAATCTGCGCTACGCTGGCACCAGCGCGGTGAACACCCGCGTAGGGGCGATCCTGATTGAAAAGGCCGGACTCCCACGCCGGCCCGTCATCGTTTCCCCGATTTTGCAGCAACGAAGCCGCGAGGTCGCCGACGTGCTGATCCGGCGTACCGCGGCCGGGACACCGGAGCCCTTCGCGATGAACTTCTTCCTGGATCACGATCGCGAACGCTGGCGCCGGGAGGCGGACGACCTCGTGCAGATGCTTGGAAAAATTGAAGCGGTTTCCAACGTCCAGCCGGTCAACGCCCTCCGCGGCACGTTCCAGATCCTTGGCGAGAAGGGCTCCCTGGAGGTGTTTTTCACCCTCACTCCCGAGCGAAATCCCCTCGTTCAGGAGCTGAAAATGAAGCTCCGGCGGGCGGGCGGATAACCTCCCGCCGGCGGGACACCACGGGCCGGAGTGGCACACCTTTGTGCCAGAAGAATCCGGCTAGCCCATGATCGGCGTGCATCCGCCGAGGTTGGCCGCGCGTAACGGCATTGGTACGAGATTCGCTCCTCGTGAGCGGAACTTCACTCCGAACTCCCCGCTCTCACTTCCCTACCGTCATGCCTACCCGCTCGAAAGCCTCCCGCTCCGCCGCCACCGCGACCGAAACGGCCCCGCGCAACGGCACTGAAACCACCGTCCTAGCATCAGTCCCGCAGGACGCCCCTCCGTCCTTCCTCGAAAAGCCGGAACCCCCGCCTTCCGAGCCGATCGCCCACGGTGAGCGCAGCAACCTCCAACTCTACCTGCAGGAGATCGCCAAGACCCCCCTGCTCACCATCCAGGAGGAAATCACGCTCGCCCGTCGCATCCGCCGCGGCGACAAGGCGGCCCGCGACCACATGATCTCCGCCAACCTCCGGTTGGTCGTGAAGATCGCCATGGACTACAAGGACTTCGGCCTCCCGCTGCTCGACCTCATTAGCGAGGGGAACATCGGGCTCGTGAAGGCCGTGGAGCGCTTCGACCCCCGGAAGGGCGGCAAGCTTTCCACCTACGCCGCCTGGTGGATCAAGCAGTCCATCAAGCGCGCCTTGGCCAACCAGAGCAAAACGATCCGCCTGCCCGTTCATCTCGTCGACAAGATCTCCAAGATGCGCCGCACGGCGATGGCCCTGACCGAGCAACTCGGCCGCGAGCCGACAGACGAGGAGTTGGCGATCGAGCTGCAGATCCCGACGTCGAAGGTCGCTCACCTGAAATCGGTCAGCGTGCGTCCGGCCTCCCTCGACGCCCCGGTGGGCGACGAGAGCGACTCCGCCACCTTTGGCGAGATCGTGGGAGACGAGAACGCCCTCAGCCCGCGGGAGGGATTGCACGAGAAGAACCTCAACACCGACCTCGCCGATCTGGTCAACTCCCTCGACACCCGCGAGGCGGAGATCATCAAGCTGCGCTTCGGTCTCGAGGGCCGCGACGAGCTCACCTTGGAGGAAGTGGGTAAGCGCTTCCACGTGACCCGCGAGCGCATCCGGCAGCTGGAGTACCTCGCGCTGAACAAGATGCGCCGCGCCATGGCGAAACGGGAATCCATCCGCACCACGGACGAGATCGAACAGGATAACCGCCAGCGGGAGCGCATGGCGGTGATCCGTGAGTTCGTCGAGAGCAAGACCCGCCGGCCCGCGACCGTCGGCCGCAACTGATCCGACGGCGACCGCAGCGAAGTTGCGAAGGCGGGGCACATCCCCGCCTTCTTCATGCTCCGATCTGAACGTTGCGCTTGCGGCGCCGGAGGGTGCGTCGAAAACCTTCCCCATGCGCCCCTACCTGCCCCTCGGCCTGATCCTCCTGTGCACGTTTACCTCCCTTCCCGCCTCGGATTGGCCTCGGTGGCGCGGCCCCAACGGCGACGGCCACGCCGACCCCGCGCAGAAGGTCCCGGAGAAGTGGAGTGAATCGGACAAGGTCATCTGGCG
>JAURJO010000524.1 GCA_030832235.1 Verrucomicrobiota bacterium | reverse complement strand
CTCGATTGTTTCGGGCCCGCAGACCGCCGCGACCGCTTCGATCCGCGGCATGCCGGCCGGCGGCGTCATCTTCATGGTCGACGGCGCCGAGGTTTCCACCCCCTCGATCGACCGCAACTTCGACCTCGCCGCCAGTTCCGCGGGCAGCGTCGACCGCATCGAGGTCACCAAGGTGCCCACGCCCGACCGGCCGGCCAACGCCGTCGGCGGCACGGTGAACATCGTCGGCAAAAGCGGCTTCGCCAATCCGCGGCGCCAGCTGCGGATCAATACCTACGCGGCGTACAACTCCGACAACCGACTGGTGCCCCCCGGCCTGAACGAGCGGGTCGGCAGCGACCCGCGTTCGAACGAGCGGGCGATCCAGCCGGGCTTCGACCTCAACTACTCCCACCCGGTGAACAAGTCCGTCGCGTTCACCGTCAACCTCAGCAGCATGCTGCGGGTCTACGACATGGACTACGACAACCCGTTGTGGGACATGGTCCGCGGGGTGCTCACGACCTCGACGGTGCAGAACGTGGTGCAGACGACGGAGCGCCAGCTGGCGTCGACAACGTTCGACTGGCGGATCACGCGCGACAGCTCGCTCCGGCTCAACCTCGAGCATGTGCAGATCAACACGCCGACCCGGCAGAATGTCTTTTCGACGGCCTTCGGCGCGGGCGTCACTGGCGACGCCAACTTCTCCCAAGGTGCGGCGGCTGGTAACGACTCCGTGCGCCAGAGCATCACCTACGGCGACCGCACGCGTGGCACGTCATCGGCCCTGCTGCGGTTCCAGCACGAGGGCAGCCTTTATCGGATCGACGCCAGCGCCAATTTCTCGCGCAGCTGGGACGAGCGGAAGGACCTTGAACACGGATTCTTCCGCACGATCGGCACGGCTTCGCTGGGCTCGCTGGTCGTCCGCGCCGACGACCTGCAGGGCGTCTATTCCCGGCGGGCGCCGCGCATCACGGCTTTCACCCGCGCCGGTCAGGCGGTCGATCCGTATGACAACGCTCAGCTCACGCTGAGCAACCCCACCAGCCAACCGGAGGAGCTCCGGAATGACATGCGCAGCGTGGCGGCGAACATCGCACGCACGTTTCGGGTTCCGTTCCCACTCACGATTAAGACCGGTTTCACCGTGAACCGCCAGCGCCGCGACCGCGTGTCCGAGGCCCGGACCTGGACTTTCGCGCCGCCGGCGGGTGTCAGCCGCCTCGCGGGCGCTTACGATCTGACCAACGACAGTCTGTCGAAACAGACGTTCTTCAACGATTCGTTGAAGGTGAAGTGGATCAGCGCGACAAAGGTCTACGAACTCTTCAAGTCCCGCCCGGAGTGGTTCACGCTGAACGAGGCGGCGGCTTACTCCTCCGCGGTCGCGAACTCCCGCTTCTTCCAGGAGACGATCTCCGCCGCCTATGTGCGCACCGACGTAAAGCTCCTCGACAACCGCCTTTGGATCGTCGGCGGCGTCCGCTTCGAGCGCACGGCGGACACCGGCGCGGGTCCGCTCGACAACGTCCGCGCCACCTTCCAGCAGGACGCCAATGGCAACCTGCTGCGGGACGCCGCCGGTCGGCCGTTACCGGTCCCGGGCACGGCGATGGACATCGCGCGGCTCCGTTACAAGGATCGCGGCGCCAGGGCCTCCCGCGACTACTCCGACTTTTATCCGAGCATCAACAGCACGTTCTACGTCACCGACGATCTGGTGGCGCGCGCCGCCTACGCGAAGACGCTGGGCCGTCCGGCTTTGTCAGAGGTGGTACCCGGCATCACTGTTTCCGACCCGACCTCCACCGTCCGCACGGCGACGATCGTCAATTCGGGCCTCTCGCCGTGGTCGGCGGATAACTTCGATCTCTCGTTCGAGGCCTACGGCATCAAGGGCGCGGTGGTGTCCTTCGGGCTCTTCCGGAAGGATCTGAAGAACTTCTTCCTGCAGGTGCGCGCGCCGGCGACGCTGGCGCAGCTCGAGAGCTTCGGCCTGAACGACGACTACCTCGACTACGAGGTCATCACGAAGACCAACGGCGGCGAGGCCTCCGTGAAGGGGTACGAGGTGAGCTGGCGGCAGTCGTTTTTCTTCCTGCCCGCGTGGGCCCGCGGACTTTCGACGTTTGTGAACGCCACGATCGCCGAGTCGGGCGGTCCCAACGCCGCCGACTTCACGCCGTTCGCCCACAAGAACATCAACTGGGGGCTCAGCTACAACCGCGGGCCCTTCTCGTTCCGCTTCAACACCGCTTATGCGTACCGCGTGACCGGGGCTCTCAACGCCGCGAGCGCGACCATCCCGGCGGGCACACGCAGCTACGTCGCGCCGCAGATCACCCAGGACTGGTCGTTCGACTACCGGGTCTCGAATCGCTTCACGGTCTACGGCGGCGCGCGGAACTGGAACGGCGCCAACAAGCGCACAGAGCGCTTCGGCCCCGGTGCGCAGCCTTGGACCCGGCCGCAGGTGTTCCAGAACTTCGGCACGCTGGTCACCTTCGGATTGCGCACGCAGTTCTGAGCTCCGCTCCCGAGTCATACCCATTCGATCGTGAAGCATCTTCTCCCGGGCGTTCGTGTCCTCGCAGTGCTCGTTTCCGCCGTGGTGGCGCCGGGCGCCGCCACGGCCGCTGCAGACAACGGGGTACTCATCGAGTCGTTCATCGCCCGCGCGACCGACGGTAACCCGCGCCACACCGAGGCCGACATCCTCGTGCGGCGCGACGGCAGCCTGCTGGTTGCATGGTCGGATTTCTACGCCGGCTCCCGCGACGACGCCCCGGCGCGGATCTCGGCGGCGGTCTCCAACGACGGCGGCCGGACTTGGCAGGCGCGTGCGACGCTGCAGGAGAACACCGGCGGCGCGAACGTCATGTCGGTCTCATTCGTGCGTTCGCGCACGGGTGATGTGCTGTTCTTCTTCTTGCAGAAGAACTCACTGACGGACCTGAAGGCGTACGTGCGGCGCTCGACCGATGACGCGCGCACGTGGGGCGAACCGGTGCTTGTCACGGCGGACCCGGGTTACCACGTCATGAACAATGCGCGCGTGATCCAGTTACGCTCCGGGCGGCTGCTGGCGCCGGTGGCCTCGACCAAGCAGGTGGGGACGAAAAACGACGACTTCCGCACTTCAGTTTACCTGTCGGATGACGACGGCCGCACATGGCGTCGCAGCCGTACCCTGCTTTCGGCGCCGAAGCGCGGCGCGATGGAGCCGGGGCTCGTGGAGCTCAAGGACGGTCGGGTGATGCAGATTATCCGCACGCAGACCGGGTTCATCTGGCGCTCCTTCTCGAGCGATGGCGGTGAGACCTGGACGGACGCGTCGCCGTGGGACATCGAATCGCCCGAGTCACCCGCGACGCTCGCGGTGACGCCCGGCGGCGATTGGTTGCTCGTGTGGAATCCCAAGGTCGTGTGGAGCAATCCCGAGAAGACCGTGCTCGGCGCGAACCACGGCGGGGCTCGTACCCCGTTGGCGTCGATGGTGTCCGCTGACGAAGGCCGGACGTGGAGTCGCCCGCGCAACCTCGAGGGCAACCCCGAGTCGACGTTTGCTTACACCAGCGTGACCTTCCACGACGGCCGCGCGCTGCTGACGTACTACGATTTCCCGAAGGGCGGGAAGCTCCTGTCGCTGAAGTTCAAGAGCGTGCCCCTCGCTTGGTTTCGCACCTCGGATTAGACGAAGCCAACGGCCGAGGACTGGAGGTGCAGTCGGGGTTCCGCGGGAAACTCATCTGGCTTAGGCCAGGATTCCGGCGGGGAAATGGTCGGGCTGGTGAGATTCGAACTCACGACCTCTTGCACCCCATGCAAGCGCGCTACCAGGCTACGCTACAGCCCGAACAAAAAGGAGGGAGAGGAAGCGTCACGCCTCCGGCCGACGCAAGGCCTTTTTCGGCGCCCGCACGGACGTCGTTTCCGCGACTTCACCGTGCGCATTTTCGGCTTCGCGTCGGGAGATCCGGCGGCTGTCCTTCGCCCTGACGCCGCGAGTCGCGGCGGAATCCTGTTACCCATGCGCATCCTGACGATTCCCCTCCTGGCCGTGCTTTTCCCGCTGGCCGCCGCGGCGGCCGCGCCGCGTCCGAACGTGATCCTTATCATGTCCGACGACATGGGCTATTCCGATCTCGGCTGCTACGGCGGCGAGATCCCGACGCCCAACCTCGATTCGCTCGCGGCGGGCGGGGTGCGGTTCACGCAGTTTTACAACGGCGCGCGGTGTTGCCCGACGCGCGCGTCGCTGCTCACGGGGCTTTACGCGCACCAGGCCGGCATCGGTCACATGGTCGAGGACCTCGGCACGCCGGCCTACCGCGGGGAACTTAGCCGCCGGGCGGTGACGATCGCGGAGGCGCTGAAACCCGCCGGCTACCGCTCGTATATGGCGGGCAAGTGGCATGTGACGCCCGGCCGGCCGACCGAGCGGATGCAGGCGCATCCCAATAACTGGCCGCTCAGGCGCGGCTTCGATCGTTTCTACGGCACAATCCATGGTTCGGGCAGCTTTTGGGATCCCAGTGCGCTGATGCGCGACGACCGGTTCATCTCGGTCGACGATGATTCCGAGTACCGGCCGAAGGAGTACTATTACACCGACGCGATCAGCGACCACGCGGTGCGTTACGTGCGCGAGCATGCGCGCGACCATGCCGGCAAGCCTTTCTTCCTGTACGTCGCCTACACGGCCGCGCACTGGCCGATGCACGCGCGTGAGTCCGACATCGCGCGGCACAAGGGCCGTTACGACGCCGGCTACGACGCCTTGCGCGCCGCGCGCTGGGAAACTCAGAAGCGGTTGGGTGTGGTGAAGCCCGAGTGGGGAATTTCGCCGACAGCCGAGGATTTCTCCAAGGTGAAGGACCGCGCTTTCGAGACGCGCTGTATGGAGGTGTACGCCGCGATGGTAGAGGTGATGGATCAAGGCATCGGCCGCCTGGTGTCGGAGCTCAAGGCGCAGGGGCAGTTGGAAAACACCCTGATCCTGTATCTGCAGGACAACGGTGGTTGCGCCGAGACGAATGGCCGCACCGGCACGGGCCAGCCCAGGGCAGCGGCGCCCTCGCTGGCGCCGGTGCCGAAAGGCACGATCCAGTATGCCAGTCGTCCGACGCAGACGCGCGACGGGTGGCCGGTACGGCAGGGCTACGGCGTGATGCCCGGCGCGGCCGACACCTACATCGCGTACGGCAAGGGCTGGGCCAACGTGAGCAACACGCCCTTCCGCGAGTACAAGCACTGGGTGCACGAGGGCGGGATTTCCACGCCGTTGATCGCGCACTGGCCGGCGGGGATGAAAGGCGGGAAGGGTGGCGCGCTGTGCCATGAGCCCTCGCACCTGATCGACATCATGGCGACGGCGGTGGATCTCGCCGGCGCCCGTTACCCCGCGGAATTCAACGGTGAGCGGATCACGCCGCTGGAGGGCCGCAGTTTGCGTCCGCTCCTGACCGCGCCCGCCGTTTCCCCCGCCGGCGCGCCGCGCCCGATCTTCTGGGAGCACGAGGGCAACAAGGCCATGCGCGAGGGCCGCTGGAAAATTGTCTCCAAGCACAAGGGCCCGTGGGAGCTTTACGATATCGAGGCTGACCGCACCGAGTCGCGGGATCTCGCCGCCAAGGAGCCCGGACGCGTGAAAACGATGGCTGCGGCTTGGGACGTCTGGGCGTCACGCGTGGGCGTCGAACCGTGGGCCCACGACATCCCCGAGGGCTCCGGCTCGAGTCCCACCGGCAAGAAGAAGGCCGCCAAGGGCGAATGAGGGCGGCGCACCGGTGAGGCAGGGAGGGTTTTTGTGTGAGTGAAAGTGATCACGCTCCCAGTGGTCCGCAGCCGTACCGCGAGGGAGCGAACCACGAATGACCAAGGGACCTGACCAACGCCGCCTTGGTCTAGCCGAGGCTGACAGCCACGGATGCGCACGGGCCCAGTCCCTTGGTCATCTGGACCGTTCGGCCGTTGCTCCTTGGTCCGTACGGGTCTGCCCGGCTTCCTTCCCTCCGTAGCCTCCCGTCAGTTCACCCAGTACGTCAGCCCTGTGCGGAAAATTCCGGGGCCGCGCATAAATATTTTTCCTCGCGGGTCCCTGGGCCGGGAGGCGCAATTGTACCATAATGCAGACGCGATTCACCCTGGCCCTGCTGCTCACCGTTCCGCCGCTCGCCGCGCAGCCGAGCACCAGCCGCCCCACTACGACCGCCGAGGAGACCGTGAAGCTGGAGAGCTTCGTGGTCACCGGTTCCAACATCCGCCGCACCGATGCTGAGACGGCTTTGCCCGTCACGGTCATCGACGCGCTTGAAGTCGACGCCCGCGGCGCGGCGACGATGGCGGAACTTTTCGAGACGCTCGGAGCGGCCGAGATCTCCGCCATCACCGAGATCAACAACGGTCCGCAGCTGGCGCGCGGTGACGTCGCCTCGGTCGACCTCCGCGGCATGGGCTCCGGCAGCACGCTGACATTGCTCAATGGCCGCCGCATGGCGCCGCATCCAGTCTCGATGGCCGAGAACGGGGTGCCTTCCCTCGCGGTGAACATCAACACCGTCCCCCGCGCGCTCCTCGAGCGCGTGGAGGTGCTGCGCGACGGGGCCTCGGCCGTTTACGGATCCGACGCGGCCGCGGGAGTCCTCAACAACCGCATCAACCGCAACTTCACCGGCCGCGGTGTGACGCTCAAAGGCTCCATGACCCAGCACGGCGGCGCCAATGAGTTCAACGCCTCCGCCTACCAAGGCTTTAAGAGCGGCCAGACCCACGTCGCCGTCTCGGTGGACTATTTCCACCGTGACGCGCTCGCCGCGCACGACCGCTGGTTCGCTAAAAATTCCGACCAGCGCGCGAGCCGTACCTTGCCGGCACCCTGGAACGGCCTGCCGGTCACTGATCCGGTCACGGGCACGGTGTATTCCCGCGACAATGATTTCCGGAACGCCAACAGCGTGAACCAGTGGGGCCAGTGGCAGCGCGGATTTATCCAGCCCGACTACCTGGCTTTCACCGGCTCCCGGCCCACCGGTAACACCGGCATCACCACCAGCACGACGCCTCCCACCGGAGTCGCCACGATGGCGGCCGACGGCATGTTCTACCTCTGGCCGAGCCCGGCCGGTGTCAGTTTCAAGCAGAGCGCGCCCTCGACGAACATCGATAACGCCGAGAACGCCACGTTCTCCAACTGGAACAAGTGGAAGATGCTCTTGCCGGCGACCGACCGCTTCCAAGCGGCGCTCTTCCTCGACCGCCAGCTCACCGAGCGCATGGCGCTCTTCGGGGATCTCTTGTTCTACAAGGCCTACAGCCGCACCGGTCGCGAGCCGGTGAACTTCAAGAACACCGACGATCAGGGCGTCTATCTGCCCGCCGCCAATCCGTGGAACCCGTTCGGCGTGCGTTTCTACCATCCGACCGGCGCGCCCAACGCCGACGGTTCTCCGCGCCTGGTGGGCACTCCGGCCGATGTTTCGCTCTGGACCGGCATTTCCCCCGGCCAAAACACCGGCGGCGGGTTCAAGCCGCGTGTCACCGAGGTCTACAGCCACGCGTGGCGCGCCCTCGCCGGGCTCCGAGGCCGGCTGGGAGATTCCTGGGAGTGGGAGTCGGCGGTTCTCGCCTCCCAAGCCCAGACGCACGAGTACGAGCACTTCCAGGTGCGCGAGTCGCGCCTTCGCGCCGCGCTCAATCGCACCGACGCGACCGCGTTCAACCCGTTCCCGGTGACGTTTAAGATCGCCAACGGGCAGATCGTCGTCGACCAGCCGTTCACCAATCCGGTCGCGGTGGTCGACGCGCTGTATGATGACGAGGACCGCTTCGGGCGCACCGGGCTCTACCTGGCCGATGCGAAGCTGAACGGCCGGCTCTGGCGCCTCTTTAACGGCGGGCGCCTCGGCATCGCCACCGGCGCCGAGGTGCGCCATGAGACGTACGCCGACAAACGCGCGGCTTTCGTCGGCCTGAATCCGCCCGGATCCGGTTCGCAGTTCCCTCTGCTGCGCGAGGGCGACAACGACTTCCTCGCCCTGAGCTCGAACGTCCCGATCAGCGCGCGCCAGACCATTTTAGCCACTTACCTCGAGGCGGCGTTTCCCTTTGTGACGCGGGAGAACCGCAAACCGCTGATCGAGGCGCTCGAATTTTCACTCGCCGCCCGTTACGAGCATTTCTCGATCTTCGGCTCCGCAGCCAAGCCCAAGGCGGGTCTGTTCTGGAAGCCTTTCTCCGGCCTAAAGCTCCGCGGCTCGGTCGCCGAGTCCTTCCGCGCCCCGAACCTCGTCCAGACCAACATCACGCCCCTGCGTCGCCAGATCAGCGCCGACGACCCGTACCGGTACGAGGTCACCGGGCTTTCGTCCGACGGTACCGCCCAGCGCACCTCCTACCGCCAGGGCAACCAGAACCTGAAACCCGAGGAGGCGCGGACGTGGTCCAGTGGCGCCGTGCTTGAGATCCCCGGCGTCCGCGGCCTTTCGGTTTCGTTCGACTACTTCGCGATCAAGCAGAGCAAGGTCATCGAAAACTTCGGCGCCGGCCCGGCGATTGATCTCGACGAGGTGCTGCTCGATCTCGCCACGCAGGCGGAGCTGAAGAAGGGCACTCCGATCGACAGGATCGACCTGGGCTCCGGCACCGCCGCCTACAAGGGTTCCAGCAAGATCGTGCGCAAGCCGGTTACCGAGGCCGACCGCGCCGCCTTCGCGGCCTTCAACGCCAAGCAGAGATCGGACGCGACCCGCCGCGCCCCGGTGGGCGAGTTCATCAGCGTGATCGACGATTACCTGAACCTCAGCGGACGTCAGATCCAGGGCTACGAGGTCGGCGTGCAGTGGCGCTCGCCGCGGTACCGCATTGGTCAATTCACGCTCAACACCGAGGCGACGCACTACGTCATGCGCCGTTCCCGCGCCGATGAATCTTCCCCCGAGGTTGAGGAGCTTGGGCGCAACGGCCGCGCCAAATGGCGTGCCAACGCCTCGGTGTCGTGGCGCCTCGGCGGGCTGTCGGCCGGCTGGTTCGCCAGTTATTATGGCTCGTTCGTCGACACCTCCGCGGCGACGACCGAACCGATCACCAAGGCGCTCGGCTTTCCGGATTATATCCAGATCTTCAATGACAACGGCGTCACCCGGTACCTCCTGCGCGTCAAACCAACGATCAACCATAACGCGTGGCTGGCCTACCGCTTCGACCGCGGGGTGCCGGCCTGGCTGCAGGGCGTGAGCGTCCGCGGGTCG
>JAURJO010000523.1 GCA_030832235.1 Verrucomicrobiota bacterium | reverse complement strand
CCGCGCTGGCCGCGCACTCCTCCTGGTTGCCCGTGCACCGCCCGACGCTGGAGAAGTTCGACTCCGTGACCAAACGTGGTGGCGCGTGGACCCGCCCGGGCAATCACGTGGGCAACGGACCTTTCACCCTGGCGGAGTGGCGGCCCAACGCACGACTCGTGGTGGCGCGCAATCCCTTGTACCGCGACGCTGCCGCCAACCGCCTCGAACGCGTGGTATTTCTACCGGTCGAGAAAGCCGAGGTGGAGGAATTGAATTTCCGCGCCGGCCAGATGCACCTCACGTTCGCGCTTCCCGCCTCCAAGGTGGACCCGTACCGGCGGGAGTCGCCCTCGCCCCTGCGCGTCGACCCGTTGCTGAACGTCACCTACGTGAACTTCAACGTCACGCGGCCGCCGCTCGACAACCCCAAGGTGCGCCGCGCCCTCGCGCTGGCGATTGACCGAGACGCGATCTCCCGGGCAGTTTTCCAAGGCACCCGCGCCGCGGCCCCGTCGTTCACCCCACCGGATTGCGGTGGCTACAACGCTCGTGCCCGGATCGCCACGAACGCCGAAGCGGCACGGGCGCTGCTGGCCGAGGCGGGATTTCCCGGCGGCCGCGGCCTGCCGGTGTTTCCCGTACAGGTCCAGAACGACAGCACGTATCCTAGGATCATGGAAGCGATCCAAGCCATGTGGCTGAAGGAGCTCGGCGTGCGGAGCACGATCGAACCCTTCGAGCAAAAGACCTGGGTGCAGAACCAGCAGTCCAAGCAGCACGTCATCGGTCTCATGGGTTGGACCGGCGACTATCCGGATCCACTCACATTCCTCGGGATCTTCCGCGGGGACGGCGGCAACAACTGGACCGGCTGGGCCAACCTCGCCTACGACCAGCTGATCGCGGAGACGGAACGCACGCCGGACGCCGCGCAGCGACTCGAGTTGTTTCAGCGCGCGGAAGCGCTGCTGCTGCAGGAGTCTCCCGTCACACCACTCGTCTTCGGGAGCCGCACGTATCTCATCCACCCGGCAGTCCGCGGCTGGGAGCCTTCGCCGCTCGGCTTGCACCGCTTCCAGTTGATCGAACTCCGCGAGTGATCGCGTCGCCGCGAGCTTGCCGAAAACAGCGCCTCGACGCACGGTGCCGCGCATGAACGCCCGTCCGCTGCTCCTCGCCATCGCGCTCCTCTCGGCTGCGCGCGCTCCGGCGGCCGGCGCGGAATTCCTGCGCATCTGGCCGGCGTGGCAGGAGGCCGCGACGTTCGACCGCATCGGGGAATATTTCGGCGGCCCCGAACCCGGCGCGGGAACGACGGTGCTGCGCACCACTCCCGGGACCCGCGAGGGATATTACTTTCTCACCCGCGTGAGGATCGCAGCGGCGGAAACCGGGGCGCGCTTCGAGCTGCAGGTGATCCGCCCGGATGCGCCGACGCCGGTGACTTTCACGTTTCCCGCCGACGTACCCGCGGGCGAGACCGCGTTTCAACTCGGGCTAACCGGAGCGGCCTGGCCGGGCGGACGTCGCGCGAATCCGGTCGCGTGGAAACTATCCCTGTTCGACGGAAACAGCCGGCTCCTCGCCGAGCACAAGAGCTTCCTGTGGGAAAAGCCGGCGCCGTGACCCCGTGGAGCGAATGGCGTCCGGTCGCGGGTTGGCCCGCGCCGCTGCGCGCCGACGTGCTCAGTGAATTGCTCGACGGCGGGCAGGCGTTCCGGTGGAACGCCTGCGCCGACGGTTCCTGGCTCGGCGTGTGGTCTGGCAACGTCGCGCGTGTGCGATCGGGGCTGGGCGGGCGCCTCGAATGGTGCGCACCCGAACCAATGGCGACGGCGACCGGTGAGGCGTTGGAGCGGTACTTGGCGACCGACACGAACTTCGCGGCGCTGACGGATGCGCTGCCTTGGCGGAGCGATGCCCATTTGGCCGGTGCGTTGGCGGCCTTTCCCGGGCTGCGGATCCTGCGTCAGCCGCTGGGTGAAACGCTGCTCGGCTTCATGTGCAGCGCGATGAAGCAGATCGTGCAGATCAAGCGCATGCTCGATCTGCTCGCGGAGAAGCACGGTGCGCCGCTGGCGGTCTTCGAGCTGCCGGGGAACGCCGCGCCCGTGACCTTGCACCGGTTACCCACCTGGTCGGAACTAGCGCGGGTCCCCGAACGCGACCTGCGTGCGTGCCTGCTCGGCTTTCGGGCGAGGCACATCGCCGCGGCGGCTCGGTTTCTCGCGGAACGGCCGGGCTGGATCGAGGAGACGGAGGCGCTGCTGCACGCCGTCGCGAAAGAACGCCTGCGCGGGCTACCCGGCGTGGGGGAAAAGATCGCCGACTGCGCGCTGCTCTTCGGCGCGGGGCGGCTCGAGGCGTTTCCCGTGGATGTCTGGATCCTGCGCGCGCTGGCGGGGCGATACGGACTGGAAGGCTGGAAACCGGAGCAGGTCGCGCGTTTCGGCCGCGCGCACTTCGGCGCCGCCGCGGGACTCGCCCAACAATTCCTATTCGCCTGGGAACGCCGCGCGGCGCGAGTTGAGCGTTGAGCGTCGGCGCGGACGCATCGAGCCTGCGGGGCGTGTCCGAGCCCGTTGCCACCTCCGTCCTGCTCCCCCCCGCCTTGTGG
>JAURJO010000522.1 GCA_030832235.1 Verrucomicrobiota bacterium | reverse complement strand
GCGGCGGTGCCGCCCGGAGCCCCGGCCGGCGGCGCACCGGCCCTCGCGCAGGGGCTGCCGCCCGGGTTCCCTCCGGGCGGAGCGCCTCCCGGTGCGGGCGCGCCGCCCGGATTCGCCGGTCGCGGCCCCGGTGCGCCCGGCGCCCCCGGCGCCGTCCCCGGCCGCGGTTTCGGCGGCTTCGGTGGTTTCGGCCGCCGCCGCCCCGCGCCCGGCACCGTGCTCACGATCGAGATCCGCGAGGCGATGAAGGCGGAGGCGGAGGCCTATTTTCACCACGTCGTGGACGGCGATCGCAGCGTGCTCGAGCTGCTCGACAGCAACTACACCTTCGTCAACGAGCCGCTCGCGGCGGTCTACGGCATCCCGGACGTCAAGGGGAACGGCCTGCGCCGCGTGGAATTGCCCGCCGACAGCGTGCGCGGCGGCGTGCTGACGATGGGCAGCGTGCTCACCGTGACCTCGAATCCCACGCGCACCTCGCCCGTGAAACGCGGCAAGTGGATCCTCGAAAACATCCTCGGCGCGCCGCCCGCGCCGCCGCCGCCCGACGTGCCCGCCCTCGAGGACGCCTCGCCGAAGGCGGAGGACAAGAAACTCACCCAACGCGACCTGCTCGCGCTCCATCGCGCCGATCCGAAGTGCGCCTCGTGCCACGCCCGCATGGACCCGCTCGGGCTCGCGATGGAGAAGTTCAACGCCTTCGGCCGGTCCCGCACCCACGAAGCCGGCCAGCCCATCGACCCGTCGGGCGAGCTCGCCACCGGCGAGAAATTCTCCGGCGTGCGCGACCTCAAGCGCGCCCTCACCGAGACCCACCGCATCGAGTTCTACCGCACGCTGACGGAAAAGATGCTCACCTACCTGCTCGGCCGCGGCGTGGAGTATTACGACGTGTCGACGGTCGACGCGATCGTGGGCTCCCTCGACCGCGACCGGGGCCGTTTCTCGACCCTTCTCTTCGGGCTGCTGGAGTCCCCGGCGTTCCAACAGCGCCGGATCGCCGCCAACGCCAGCCACGACAGCAAACCTTCCGCTCCCACCCCCGCCGCTTCCGCCCCATGAAAAATCCGTTTCCCCGCCTCGGCCCCGAAGCCAGCCCGGCCCTGAGCCGCCGCCGCTTCCTCCGCAACGCCGGACTCTGCCTCACGCTGCCCGCCCTCGAATCGCTCCCCGGCCGCCTGTTCGCCGCGACGCCCGCCGCCGGCGCGGCCGCGGCGCCGGCGACCACGGCGACCGGCGCGCCGCTGCGCACCGCGTTCCTGTATTTTCCCAACGGCGCGATCCCGTCCGCCTGGTGGCCGACGGAGACGGGCGCCAACTTCGCGCTCAACCGCACCCTCGAGCCGCTGGCCGGCGTGCGCCAGCACCTGCAGCTGCTCGGCGGCCTCACCGCGCTCTGCGCCAACGGCGGTGCCGACGGCGGCGGCGACCACGCGCGTGCCAACGGCGTGTTTCTGACCGGCGTGCGCATCAAGAAGACCAACGGCGCCGATTTCCGCGCCGGCGTCTCGGCCGACCAGGTCATGGCGCAGCAGATCGGCCTCGCCACGCCCTTCCGCTCGCTCGAGCTCTCCTGCGACACCATCCTGAACGTCGGCACCTGCGACACCGACTACGCCTGCGTCTACCAGCACAACCTCGCCTGGAGCTCGCCGACGACGCCGCTCACGCCGGAGGTCAATCCGAGGATGCTGTTCGAGCGGATGTTCGGCGCCGGCACCCCGAAGGAGCGCGCGCAGAACCTCCTCGTGCGCCAGCAGCAGAAGCGCTCGGTGCTCGATTTCATCCAGAGCGACATGCGGAGCCTCGCGGGCGAGCTCAACGGCCGCGACCGCGACAAGATCGACGAATACTTCACCAGCGTGCGCGACATCGAGCTGCGCATCCAGGCCGCGGAGCAGGCGCGCGCCGGCCGCCCGCAGCCCAACGTCGACGCCCCGGAGGCCGGGATCCCCGGCAGCTACACGGACTACGTGCGGCTCATGTTCGACATGCTCCACCTGGCGTTCCTCACCGACAACACGCGCGTCGCGACCTTCATGATCGCGGGCGACGGCAACAACCGCGAGTTCGCCGAGATCGGCGTCAACGACGGCCACCACAACCTCTCGCACCACGGCGGAAAGCAGGACTGGATCGACAAGGTCGAGAAGATCGACCGCTGGTATGTCACGCAGCTGGCCTACTTCCTCGAGAAGATGGCGGCGACGAAGGACATCGACGGCAACTCCCTGCTGCACAACTCGCAGATCGTCTACGGCAGCGGCAACGCCGACGGCAACCGGCACACCCACGGCAACCTGCCGATCATCCTCGCCGGCCATGCGGGCGGCGCGTTGAAACCCGGCGCCTACACGAAGTTCAACGACGAGCCGGTCACCAACCTATACCTGAACATGATGGATCGCGTCGGGGGCGCCCGCATCGGGCGGTTCGGCGATTCGACCGGCCGGCTCAAGCTCGCCTGAGCCAACGCCGCCGTCGCGACCCCGCGCGCGGCGTCCGTGCCGTCCGCCCGCCGGCCCGCCCGGGCCGGCCACCGCTTCCCGTGGTGCCCCGCAACCGACTTCTCCCACGATGAAATTCCTGTCGCTGGCCGCCGTCGCGGCCCTCGCGGGCGGCGCGGCCATCCTGCGCGCGGCCGAGTCTCCGGCCCGCCCGGCGCCGCCGCCCTATCTCTCGCCCGCGGAGAGCGCGAAGCTTGTCGAGCTCCCGCCCGGTTACCGGCTCGAACTGGTCCTCGCCGAACCCGACATCCGCGAGCCCGTGATCAGTGTCTTCGACGGCAACGGCCGGCTCTACGTCGCGGAGATGCGCACCTACATGCAGGATGCCGACGGCGTCGACCAGAAGGCGCGGACCAGCCGCGTCTCGCTGCACTGGTCCTCGCGCGGCGACGGCCGGTTCGACCGGCACACGGTCTTCGCCGACCAGCTGCTGCTGCCGCGCATGGTCCTGCCGCTGCGCGACAGCGTGCTGATCCAAGAAACGGATACGGGCGACGTGCTCGAATACCGCGACACCGACGGCGACGGCGTGGCGGACGAGAAGAAGCTGTTTCACGCCTTCGAGCGCCGTGCGGCCAACCTCGAGCACCAGCCCTCGGGCCTGATCTGGGCGAACGACAACTGGATCTACACCACGATGAACGCGGAGCGGATCCGCTGGACGCCGCGCGGCGTGATCAAGGAGCCCACCGCGCCCAACAGCGGCCAGTGGGGCCTCGCCCAGGACGACCGCGGCAAGCCTTGGTTCGTCAACGCCATGACGGAGCTCGGGCCGGTCGCGTTCCAGCAGCCCGTCGTCTACGGCGCATTCCGCCTGCGCGACGAATTCGCGCCCGGCTTCAAGGAGGTGTTTCCGCTCGTCGGCCTCGCCGACGTGCAGGGCGGCACGCCGCGCTTCCGCCCGGCGGACAAGACCCTCAACCACATCACGGCCGCAGCCGGTCTCGAGATCGTGCGCGGCGACCGGCTGCCGGCCGACCTGCGCGGCGACCTTTTGTTCGCCGAGCCCGTCGGCCGCCTGATCCGGCGCGCGAAAATCGAGGTGAAGGGCGGAGTCACCACCCTGCGCAACGCCCACGCCGGATCCGAGTTCCTGCGCTCCGCCGATCCGTTCTTCCGTCCGGTGAACCTCGCCAACGCGCCCGACGGCACCGTCTACATCACCGACATGTATCGCGGCATCATCCAGGAGGGTAACTGGACGCGGAAGGGCGCCTATCTCCGCGGCGTGATCGATGCCCACGCCATGGCTGACAAGGTCCAGCGCGGCCGGATTTGGCGGCTGGTGCACGACAGCCTGCCGCCCAGCCCGTCGCCGCGCATGCTCGACGAGACGCCGGCGCAGTGGGTGGCCCACCTCGCGCATCCGAACGGCTGGTGGCGCGACACCGCGCAGAAGCTGCTCGTGCTCGCCCAGGACAAGTCCGTCGTGCCCGCGCTCCGGACGATGGCCCGCTCCGCCGCCGCGCCGCTGGCGCGCGTCCACGCCCTGTGGACACTCGAGGGCCTCGACGCGCTCGATCCGGCGCTGGTGCGCGCGGCGTTCAAGGACGGCGAACCGCAGGTGCGCGCGGCCGCCGTGCGCGCGAGCGAATCCCTCGTGAAGGCGGGCGACACCGCCCTCGCCGCCGACCTCCTCGCGCTCTGCGGGGATGCCGACGTGGACATCGCCGTCCAGGCGATGCTGAGCGCGAATTTTTTGAAATTGCCGGAGGCCCGGCCGCTGATCGCGCGGGCCGCGCAGACGACTCCGATCGCGGGGCTGAAGGACATCGCCTCCCAGTTGCTCAATCCCATCGGCGGCACGATCGGCACCCAGTTCTCCGGCGCTCAGCGGCAGCAGCTCGAGCGCGGGCAGGGTATCTACCTCGAACTCTGTTTCGCGTGCCACGGCATCGACGGCAAGGGAACGCCGATCGACGGGAGGGACGCCACGCTGGCCCCGCCGCTCGGCGGTTCGGCCACGGTGACGGGCCACCGCGACGCGCTGATTCTCGCGCTGCTCTACGGCGTCGCCGGGCCGATTGCCGGTCGCACCTACGAGGCGCCGATGGCGGCGATGGGCGGCAACGACGACGCCTGGCTCGCGGCGGTCGCGTCGTATGTGCGCACGAGTTTCGGCAACCAGTCGCCCTTGATCGCCGCGGAAGAGGTCGCGCGCGTGCGGGCGGCGCACGCCGGGCGCAAAGAGGCGTGGACGCTGCCGGAGCTGGCCGCCCAGGTGCCGCAGCCGATAGGAGCGCGCGGCGCGTGGAAACTGACCGCCCGGCGGCCCGCCGCTGCGGGCGACGGAGCGGGCCCGGCGACGAAGAGCGAGCCCACGGCGTTGCCGTTCCACGTGAAAGCGCCCGTGGCCGGCGCCGCCTTGCAGATCGAGCTGCCGGAGGAGTCCGCGCTCTCGGAAGTGCGCTTCGTCAGCACCGGCGCCCCGCGCAACTACACCCGTTCCTACCGGATCGAGGTGTCCCGCGACGGCGAGCAGTGGGGCGAGCCCGTCGCCACCGGACGCGGCCTCGGCCCGATCATCGACGTCGCCTTTCCGACGGTGCAGGCGCGCTGGGTGCGGATCACGCACACGCAGCCCTTCGGTTTCGGGCGCGGCGGTCCGCCCGCCGGCCCCGGCGGTCCGTCCGGCCCGGGCCGCGGGCCCAATTCCGACAGCGCGCCCGCCACTCCGGCACCCGGCGGTCCGACGCGCGGCGCCGGAGCCGACGGTCCGCCCCGCGGCGGCTTCGGTCCCCCGCCCAACGATTGGACGCTCGATGACGTGCAGCTTTTCCGGCCGGCCGGTCGCGCCGCGGTCGCCGGATCCCAGTAGGCGCCTCCCCGAAATACCATGAGACTGAAAACCCTGTGCGCGGTGACCGCGCTGTTCGCCGTCGGCTTCGCGGGAGTCGGCCGTGCCGCGCCCGATCCGAACTTCCACCTCTTCCTTTGCTTCGGCCAGTCGAACATGGAGGGCGGCGGGCGCATCGAGGAGCGCGAGCGCACGGTGGACCCGCGGTTTCAAGTGCTGGCGGATTTCGACCAACCCGACCGCGGACGCACGATGGGCCGCTGGCATGCAGCGGTGCCGCCGCTGACGCGCCGCACGCGGGGTATTTCGCTCGTGGACTCCTTCGGGCGCACGATGGTGGCGAATCTCCCGGCGGCCCACCGCGTCGGGGTCGTGAAGCTCGGCGTCTCCGGCACCAAAATCGAGCTTTGGGACAAGGACGCGTTCCGCGGTTATCTGGCCGCACTACCGCCGGCCGACGCCTGGAAGACCCGAATCGCGAACGAATACGACGGCGACCCCTATGCCTACCTCGTGAAGCTCGCGAAGATCGCGCAGCAGGACGGCGTAATCCGGGGCATCTTGATCCATCAGGGCGAATCGAACTTCCTGGACGAGGACTGGCCGAAAAAGGTGAAGAAAATCTACGGCGACCTCGTGCGGGACCTCGCGCTCGACCCGGCCCAGGTTCCGTTGCTGGCCGGCGAGGTCGTGCACGCGGACCAGCGCGGCGAAAAGGCCAACGCCAACGTGATCATGCAGCGGCTGCCGGAGACGTTGCCGAACTCGCATGTGATTTCCTCCGCCGGCATTCCCTGCAATCCCGACCGGCTGCATTTCACCGCCGACGGCCAGCGCGAGCTGGGTCGACGCTACGCGGTCAAGCTGCTCGGGCTGATGGGGCACGAGGTAAAAGTCGCGGCCGAACCCATCGTCAAAGCCGCTCCGTCGCCGTGAGGTCCCGTCTTCTTCCCATGACTGCCGTGCGCAAATCCGTCCTGTTGCTCGTGATGTTGGCCGCCTCCCTGCGTGTTGCCGACGCCCAGCCCGCCCCGCCCGCCGACGCAGCGGCCCCGGGCGCCCGCAAGGGCGGGGGTCGCGGCGGGCCTCTGAGTGACGCCGACCGTGCCGCGATCGCGAAGCTCGCCGAGCTGCCGCCTTGGCAACCCACGGCGGCGTCCGGCGATTTTTCGCTCTCGGCGCCGTATGCGCCGCCGCCCGAAAATCAGCCGAAAGAGAACATCCCGAAGGGGCGCGTCGAGACGCTGCAACTGCCGCAAGCCGGCAGCCGGTTCTATCCGCCGGTCGCGGGCCGCGACGGCAAGCTCGATGCCGCGGCGACGCGCGAGGTGGTGGTCTACATTCCCGCGGGTTACGTTGCCGGCACGCCTGCGCCGTTGCTGCTCACCCATGACGCGATGGGCGCGCACGATCGCGAGCCGGCGCCGCACCTGCCGACGATTTTGGACAACCTCATCGCGGCCAAGCGACTGCCACCGATGATCGCGGTCATGGTCATGCCGAGCAACCAGCGCAGCCTCGAATACGACACGGTGTCGGGCAAATACTGCGACTTCGTGGAGGAGGAGGTCCTGCCGTTTGTTGCCAAGTCCTGCGGAGTTGCGTTCACCCGTGATCCCGCCGCCCGCGCGACGTTGGGCGGCAGTTCGGGCGGCGCGGCGGCCTTGTCGATGGCTTGGTTTCACCCGGAGCGCTACCGGCGCGTGTTGGTCTACTCGGGCACCTTCGTGAACCTGCGCAACGGCCCCGATGCGCCGCACGGTGCCTGGGAGTATCACGAGAATTTCATCCCGCAGACGGAGCCTCGGAAACCGCTGCGCATCTGGTTGCAGGTCGGTGAGCGTGACAACGGCGCGACGTCGGCGTCCGCCGGAATGTTCAACTGGGTGATCGCCAACGCGCGGATGGCCGAGGTCCTCAAGGCGAAGGGCTACGCCTACCAATTTGTCTATTGCAAGGAGGCGGGTCACGTCGACCGCCCCGCCCGGGCCCACACCCTGGCGCCCGCCCTCGAGTGGCTGTGGCGCGACCGCGTCCCGGCGGGACCCTGAAGTGCCGCAACGCTGCGTCCCGGCGCGGCGCTATTCCGGCTACACAAGGAGCGGCGAAGCCCGGCAAACGACGAAGGTAACACCTCGCCATGCGGTGGCGGGGCACCGGGTTGCCGGAGGTGCGTATAAAGACCGGAGCTCCCCCGTCCTCCGAAGCGGCCCAGGCGCCGTTTTCAAAGCTCCACATAGGCGACCCGTTTACCGCGTTGCTCGACTCCCGTGCGCTCTCAAAAGGAGGCGGCAAGTAATACACCGACGCGATGCCGGCGCGGGACAATCGGGTCCAAGCAAGGCAATCGCATGCAAGTTCACAACCGGCCATCGTGGCGAAATGGCTGCCCGGCGTGTTCGACTCCACGAACTTTTCGCCTCAATTTCGCTACATTAGAGGAGATTCTACTCTCCGGCAACCTTGGGCGTTAAAATGGTGAGTCGAATGATCCTAAAAAGCGCAGTTGAGGTGAGGATTTCATGCCGGGATCGCGCTGATTTGTGCGGGTAACGGGGGTGGGTGTTTCAACTGCGGCGCAGTTGAGGCGAGCCATTGGGCGACGCGGGTGTAGCCGGCCTTGAGTTGCTCCCACCAGCGCCCTCGTACCGAGACCTGCAGGGTCTTCTGCCGGCCGCTTTCGACCAACCTGGCGGCGATCACCAAAAACCAGCGGCGGCTTCCGGCCGCCTCCACGTGGCGGGCCGGCTCCAGCAACCTTACAAACAGGGTCCAGAGGTTGTAGACGAGCAGCAGCAGCCGCGCGGCCAGGGCGCTCACCCGGCGCGAGCGGGCGCAAAAGCCGTTGAAGCCCCATTGGTTCTTGAGCTCGTCGAAGACATTCTCCGCGTCGGCACGTTCGCGATAGAGCGCCTGCACCTGCCAGGCGTTGGCCGCGGGTTCCCCGAGGTTGGTCACATAGGCCGCCAGCTCATGCTTCACTTGGTGCCAGAACTGCCCTTGGGCGAGCGCGGGCGTCTCACCTTGGAGCTTACGGGCGAACACGACCCGGCGTTCGGCGCTCCAGCCGGGCAGTCGCACGCGCGCTTCAGCAACCTGCCACACCCCGGCTTTGGCCGGTCCCTGCCACGCGGTCTCGGGCAGGGCGTGCAGGGCGCGCCGCACGTTGGTCGTGAGCCTGAGCTTGAACAGGTACTTTGGCCGGTTGGCCACCGCTTCATGCCACGCCATGATCGCCTCATGGCCGAGCCCAAGGTCCCCGCGGTTGAGCCAGACCTGCCGGCCACCGAGCGTGGCCTGAGCATCCTCCATCGCGGCCTG